>NZ_VHKL01000001.1:600000-862381 GCF_007474605.1 Rhodoligotrophos appendicifer
AACCTGCGCACCGGAGACACCGTCGAAGGCCAGATCAGAAGTCCGAAGGATGGCGAGCGCTATTTCGCGCTGCTGAAGGTCAACACGATCAATTTCGAAGATCCCGACCAGACCCGGCACAAGATCCATTTCGACAATCTGACGCCTCTCTATCCCGATGAGCGGCTGGAGATGGAGATCGGCGATCCCACCGTGAGGGACATGAGCTCGCGGGTCATCGGACTGGTCGCTCCTCTCGGCAAAGGCCAGCGCGGTCTCATCGTCGCTCCGCCCCGCACCGGTAAGACCGTTCTGCTGCAGAACATCGCCCATTCCATCACGACGAACCATCCCGAGGCCTACCTGATCGTGCTGCTCATCGACGAGCGGCCGGAGGAAGTCACGGACATGAAGCGCTCGGTCAAAGGCGAGGTCGTCAGCTCCACCTTCGACGAACCCGCCTCGCGGCACGTCCAGGTGGCGGAAATGGTCATCGAGAAGGCCAAGCGCCTGGTCGAGCACCGCCGTGATGTCGTCATCCTGCTGGATTCCATCACCCGGCTGGGCCGAGCCTACAACACGGTAGTGCCGTCATCGGGCAAGGTGCTGACCGGCGGTGTCGACGCCAATGCTCTCCAGCGCCCCAAGCGCTTCTTCGGCGCCGCGCGCAATATCGAAGAGGGGGGATCGCTCACCATCATCGCGACCGCACTCATCGATACCGGCAGCCGCATGGACGAGGTGATCTTCGAGGAATTCAAGGGCACTGGCAATTCGGAGCTCATCCTGGACCGCAAGGTTGCCGACAAGCGCGTGTTCCCGGCCATCGATATCGTCCGTTCCGGGACCCGGAAGGAAGAGCTTCTGGTTCGTCCCGACGAACTCAAGAGGATGTACGTCTTGCGCCGGATCCTGTCGCAGATGGGCACCGTGGATGCCATCGAGTTCCTGCTCGACAAGATCAAGCAGACCAAGAGCAATGCCGATCTGTTCTCCATGATGAACAACTAGACGGCCTCGGCTGCCCCGGGAATTGGGTGTTTATGAACCCGATCCCCGGTGGGCTGGCCGGCAGGTTATTTCGAGATGCAGGACGTCATAGCCCTCTCGCTCAGCTGTGAGGGCGCTTGATCAACGCTGCAACCTCCTCCGTTTCGGTGACCGGGAGCGAACAGGTCGTACCCCTGCAGAGATACAGGGTAGGGCGACCATCCACCATGGTCTTACCCGCGGCGGGGTGGTCCCGACCGAGCTGGCTCGTCGTCTTCAGCGTGAGGATCATACGGCTGGGGATCGACTGCGCCAACACCGCGCGTCGCAGGGAGCTCGCCTCATCAAAGTCAGAGGCGACGATGATGACCTGGGTGAGCGCCACGAGGTCTTCGAAGCCGTTCAGCATCCCGGCATGGGAGAAGATGTTGCCCACGGCGTCACCGCTGAAGGTGGCGAGAATGGCCTCGGCACGCCGGGTATGCTCGGTATGGCCGGTCGCTAGAGCAAGACGGGCCAGATTGCCGACCATCGTGGCGTTTGCATTGGGTGTGGCATCGTCGAGGGAGAGCTTCTGTCGCGTGATGAGCGCCTCCGCATCGCTGGCCGTGTAGAAAT
The DNA here is from genome assembly GCF_007474605.1 of Rhodoligotrophos appendicifer. Classification (NCBI taxonomy): domain Bacteria; kingdom Pseudomonadati; phylum Pseudomonadota; class Alphaproteobacteria; order Hyphomicrobiales; family Rhodoligotrophaceae; genus Rhodoligotrophos; species Rhodoligotrophos appendicifer. Next base: position 601,588 of record NZ_VHKL01000001.1, read on the forward strand.
ATCCGCCGTCTCGGACATCCCAATAATATGTGTTGAAGGGCTCAATCAGGTCTTCGGCATCAGCGATGAACCGGTCCTCGCCCGTCGCCTCGTAGAGCGAGAGTGCTGCCTTGATGAGGTTCGCGTAATCATCGGCGATCGCGGTATGGCGGGCATGGCCCTCCCGTAAGGAATGACGGAGTCTGCCCTCGATCCTCATCTGCGTCAGGATGACGTCGAACGCGTCGCGAGCTGCCTGGATCCAGGATGGGTTTTCGAAAGCCGCCCCGGCTTCCGCCAGAGTTGCGATCATGAGACCATTCCAATCCGCTAGAACCTTGTCGTCCCAACCGGGCCGAATACGGCCCTCCCGGGCTTTGAGGAGCACGGATCGGGCGTCCCTCAGTTGCGACTCCCGTGCGTCATCAAGGAGGGCCGGGTGATTCAGGCGATTGAGGATGGTATGTCCATCCCAATTCCCCCGTTCCGTGACATCATAGACGGAACAGAAGAGCGCGCTCATCTCAGGCGGCAGAATGGCTTCGATCTCTGCGCGCGACCAGACATAGAACTTGCCTTCGACGCCTTCGGAATCCGCATCAAGGCTGGCGGCGAACCCGCCGGAGGGTGCGATCATCTCTGAGAGCAGCCACGTCACGGTCTCCTCGATTCGGGTCCGGAACAGGTCATTGCCGGTGTCCTGCCATACCAGGATCATGAGGTCGAGGATCTGGGCATTGTCGTAGAGCATCTTTTCGAAATGCGGGACCAGCCAGGCCGCATCGACGGAGTAGCGGGAGAAGCCGCCTGCCAGATGATCATAGATCCCGCCTTGGCCCATATGGGTGAGGGTGGTGACGACGCTGTCGCGGAACCTGTCCTCCCCCCTGCGCAGATAGGCGCGCCACAGCAGGCTGAACAGCGGCACTTGTGGAAACTTCGGGGCGCCGCGCAAGCCTCCCTGGATGGGATCGGTGATGTCGACGATCTGGCTCGCCGCCTGATCGAGCAGATCCAGCGACAGGGGTGCCGGCTGTGACCGTGGCGGCGCGCGGAGGGCTGCTGCGAGCGCCTCGCTGTTATGGCGAACCTTGTCGGGCTCGGTGTGGTAGATCCGCGAGATCTCGGTCAAGACATGAGGGAAGCCCGGCCGGCCATAGCCCGACTCCGGTGGAAAATAGGTGCCGCCCCAGAATGGCTCCCCCTGCGGAGTCAGGAACATGGTGAGGGGCCATCCGCCCTGCTCGCCAAGTCGGTGCAGGGCATCCATATAGATCTTGTCGATGTCGGGCCGTTCCTCGCGATCGACCTTGATATTGACGAACCGCTCGTTCATGAGTGCCGCGATTTCTGGGTTTTCGAAGCTCTCATGGGCCATGACATGGCACCAGTGGCAGGCGGCATAGCCCACGGAGAGCAGGATCGGCCGGTCCAGCGACTGGGCAAGCGCCAAGGCGTCAGGCCCCCAGGGCATCCAATGCACCGGGTTGTCCTTGTGCTGGAGGAGATAGGGACTGGTTTCCCGGGCGAGGAGGTTGGATGACATTGGACTTTCCTGGGCTTCGTCGGAACACCCGATGGTAACGGCGAAATGCGCACATGGTGCCGGAGCTTTTGTTTCACGTGAATCCTGATCGCGCAGTGAATCGAACGGTCGACACGATCTTTGCCCCCTCTTCCGGTGCCGGACGGGCCGCAATTGCGGTTGTCCGGTTGACCGGACCTGAATGCAAGACCGTCTGTATAAGGATCTGCGGTGACGTCCCGCCCCCGCGTCGTGCGTCGCTGCGCAGAATCCGCAACCCCGATACGAGTGTCGTTATCGACCAGGCACTCGTGCTCTGGCTGCCTGGCCCCTCGACCTTTTCGGGCGAGGATATGCTTGAGCTTCACCTCCATGGCGGCCCTGCCGTCGTCGCAGCGGTGCTCCGCACTCTGACCAGTCAGCCGGGACTGAGGCCTGCGGAGGCCGGGGAGTTCAGCCGCCGCGCCTTGGACAATGGTCGGATGAGCCTCGTCGACCTTGAAGGACTGAGCGATTTGATCGCGGCAGAGACCGAGGGTCAGCGCCTTCAGGCACTGCGTCAGTCCAGTGGCGAACTCGACCGGGTCTTCGAGGGCTGGCGCGCGAGGGCCCTGGGCCTTCTGGGTCATCTGGAAGCCCATATCGATTTCGTGGACGAAGAGGGCGTGCCGGACGAGGTTGCTGCGGAAGTGCGCCGGCGCGCAGGAGAGCTTGCCCGCGACATCACCGGCTATCTCGGCGATGGCCGTGGGGGAGAGCGTTTGCGCGAGGGCTTCACCATCGTGCTTGCCGGACCGCCCAACGTCGGCAAGTCCAGCCTGATGAACCGTATCGCCAAGAGAGATGTGGCGATCGTCGCCAATCGCCCGGGAACCACCCGTGATGTCCTCGAAGTGCACCTCGATCTCAACGGTTATCCCGTCATCCTCATCGACACCGCTGGAATCCGGGACGCCGAGACGGACGAGGTTGAGGCGGAAGGAATGCGCCGGGCGAGGGACCGTATGGCTCGGGCCGATCTGACCCTCTGGGTCGAAAGTCCGGACGTGGCCCTACCCCCGCTGCCCCCGTTCGATTCGCCCGTGATCCGATTGGCAAACAAGGCCGATCTCTTTGGCCATACCGTGGATGACACGGTGATTCCTGTGTCCGCGCGGACGGGTGAGGGGCTTGATCGCCTGCTGGAGGTCATGGGCGCCTGGGTGTCCGACAGCCTGAGCCGAGCGCTTCAAGAGCCCCTGGTCACGCGCGAACGCCATCGCCATGCCTTGCAGGCTTGCATCGCCGCCCTCGCTCGTGCAGAGCAGGGGATGGTGCCGGAACTGATCGGCGAGGATCTTCGCGCAGCCTGCCTGTCTCTTGGACGGGTGGTGGGTCGCATCGATGTCGAAGATGTCCTGGGGGCGATCTTCGCCGAATTCTGCATTGGGAAGTAGTTTCACGTGAAACACGTAGAGATTGAAGACGCGACGCTGCCGAACCAGGAGAGCCTGGCCTTCGACGTCCTGGTGATCGGCGGAGGTCACGCCGGATGCGAAGCCGCCGCTGCCTCGGCACGCTTCGGCGCGCGCACCGCCTTGGTCACCCATAAACGGGCCACCATCGGCGAGATGTCCTGCAACCCGGCCATCGGAGGGCTGGGCAAGGGCCATCTGGTGCGCGAGGTCGATGCTCTCGATGGCCTCATGGGAAGAGTGGCGGATCAGGCCGGCATCCAGTACCGGCTGCTCAACCGCAGCAAGGGCCCGGCGGTTCGCGGGCCTCGGGCCCAGGCCGATCGCCGCCTCTACCGTCAGGCCATGCAGGACGAACTCGCCCAGACCCCGGGGCTCTCAATCGTCGAGGGCGCGGTAGCCGATCTCCGGATGACCGGGGACCTCGTGACGGGCGTAATTCTGGAGGATGGCCGGCAGATCGCTGCCAAGGCCGTCGTGCTGACCACCGGAACCTTCCTGCGCGGCGTCATTCACATCGGTGAGCAGCGCGTCCCCGCAGGCCGCGTTGGAGAGGCGCCGGCAGCCCTGCTGGGCGAGCGGCTCTATGCCTCGGGATTGGCCATGGGCCGCCTGAAGACCGGGACGCCTGCCCGTCTCGATGGCCGCACCATCGCCTGGGAGCGGCTCGAGGAGCAGCCCGGAGACGCGGAGCCCGTCCCGTTCTCATTCCTGACCACGGTCCTCCCGCAGCGTCAGGTCTCCTGCCATATCACCCACACAACGGCGGCGACTCACCGCGTCATCGAGGAGAATTTGGGCCGCTCGGCCCTGTTCGCAGGGGCGATCACCGGGACCGGACCGCGCTATTGCCCGTCGATCGAAGACAAGATCACCCGCTTTCGCGAGAAGGGCTCGCATCAAATCTTCCTCGAGCCCGAAGGCTTGGACGACCCCACGATCTATCCTAACGGTATTTCCACGTCGCTGCCGGCGGATGTGCAGGAGGAATTCCTCCGCACCATTCCGGGCCTTGAAGCGGTCGCCATCATCCGCCCGGGTTATGCCATCGAGTATGACTATGTCGATCCGCGCGAACTCCAGCCGACCCTGGAAGCCAAACGCTTTCCCGGTCTTTTCCTGGCGGGCCAGGTCAACGGCACGACCGGGTACGAAGAGGCTGCCGCACAAGGCCTGCTCGCGGGACTGAATGCGGCTCGCCGGGCGGGGGACGGCGACGCCGTCGTTATCGACCGCGCTGAGGCCTATCTCGGGGTCATGGTCGACGACCTCGTCACCAAAGGTGTCACCGAGCCCTACCGGATGTTCACCTCGCGGGCCGAGTATCGCCTGAGTCTGCGCGCGGACAATGCCGATCAGCGCCTGACCCCGCGCGGCATTGCCTGGGGGATCGTCGGGCGCCCGCGTGCCACCGCCTACGCCGAGAAGTTGAACAATCTCGATGTTTCACGTGAAATGGCCCGCCAGCGAAGCTTGACCCCTGACGAGGCGGCGCGCCACGGGATCAAGGTCAATCACGATGGGATCAGACGCAACGCCCTGGAGCTTCTGGCCTTCCCCGGAATTACCTATGAGGACCTCGGCCGCGTCTGGCCCGAGCTGCTGGAGCTGCCCCGCTTCGCCCGGGAGGAGTTGGAAGCGACGGCGCTCTATGCCGGCTATCTCGATCGCCAGCGCCAGGACGTCTTGGCCTTCCGGCGCGATGAGGGAAAGCCCATCCCGCTTGATCTCGATTACGAGGCCATCCCGGGCCTGTCCACAGAGATCCGGCAGAAGCTGCTGCGGATCCGCCCGGCAACGCTGGGTCAGGCGGGACGGATCGACGGGGTGACGCCGGCCGCCCTCACTTTGCTGCTCGCGCACCTCAAACGGGAGACGGCCCGGCGGTCGGCATGACGTCCTCTGATCTCAGCACTCCGGAAGGCGTGGCCGATGCCTTCGATGTTTCACGTGAATCTCTTGGCCGTCTGCAGATCTATGTGGACCTCCTCGGCAAGTGGAACGCCTCCATCAATCTGGTGGCGGATGCGTCTCCCGAGATTGTTTGGCGCCGCCATATCGCCGACAGTCTGCAAATCCGCCGCTTCATCCCCCATGGGATATCGGTCATCGACCTCGGCTCCGGTGCTGGCTTCCCCGGACTTCCACTCGCCATCCTCTTCGGACCGAATCCCAGTCAGATCTGCCATCTGGTCGAGAGCAACCGCAAAAAATGCGCCTTCCTCTTGAATGCGATCCGACTGACCGACGCAGCTGCAGTCGTGCATGCCACACGTATCGAATCAGTTGCCACACAAGAACTTAACCCACCGCCTGGGGTGATAACCGCTCGTGCAGTGGCACCCCTCACGAAGCTGCTGGAATTATCGGAGGTTTTCCTCAGGAAAGGCGCCATTGCCGTCTTCCTCAAGGGTCAAGATGTGGGCAGCGAGTTGACGGAAGCCGCTAAATCTTGGAGAATCGAGGCTGATATTCATCCAAGCGTGGTCGACCCCTCTGGGCGCGTCGTGGTGGTCCACCAAGCAAGATTTATTGGCCAATAGACATGACGTTCCCTCAGACGCCTTCGCCCAAGCCGCGTATTCTGGCCATTGCAAATCAGAAAGGCGGGGTCGGCAAGACGACGACCGCCATCAATCTGGGAACCGCACTCGCCGCCGTTGGCGAGCAGGTTCTCATCGTCGACCTGGATCCGCAGGGGAATGCCAGCACCGGTCTCGGCGTCACCCGCACCTCGCAAATGCGCTCGACCTACCACGTGCTGGTAGGCGAAGCGCAGCTGCATCATGTTGTCGTAGAAACCGGCATTCCGCGCCTGGATTGCGCTCCCTCGACCATGGATTTGCTCGGGGCTGAGATCGAGCTCTCCGACATGGAGCGGAAGACATATCGGCTTGCCGACGCCATCGGCATTTTGTCCGGCCAGACCGGACTCGGTTATACTTATATTCTGATCGACTGCCCTCCCTCGCTGAACCTGTTGACGATTAACTCCTTCTGCGCCGCCGACGCCATTCTGGTGCCCCTGCAATGCGAATTTTTCGCCTTGGAGGGTCTGAGCCAACTGCTGAAGACCGTCGAACGCGTCCGTGCGAGCCTCAATCCCCGCCTGGTCATCCAGGGCGTCGTTCTCACGATGTTCGATCGCCGTAACAGTCTGTCGGAACAGGTTGCCCAAGACGTGCGCGGCGTCCTCGGTGAAAAGGTCTACGAGACGGTCATACCGCGAAATGTTCGGGTGTCCGAGGCGCCGTCTTACGGAAAACCGGTGCTATTATACGATAATACCTGTATAGGCAGCCAAGCCTATATTCGTCTCGCATCCGAAATAATCCGCCGGGAAAAGGAACTTCGGGCAGCATGACCAGGCTCGACGAGGTTCAGGTGGCGGGGAGCACGACTATGATACCATCGAAGAAGCGCCTCGGCCGAGGCCTTGCCGCATTGATCGGCGACGACGCGAGCGAGGAGGGGTTCGTCCAGGACGCCCGCAGCCTGCGCCATTTGCCGATTGAATTCCTGAACCGCAGCGACCGCAATCCTCGACGGGTGTTCAACGAGCAGGACATTGCCGACCTCTCGCAATCCATCGCCAAGCGCGGCTTGCTGCAGCCGCTGGTGGTGCGGCCGCGAGGCGAGGATAGCTACGAGATCGTTGCCGGCGAACGCCGCTGGCGCGCCGCGCAGATGGCGGGCCTGCACGAAGTCCCCGTCATTATCCGACAGCTCACCGACGCGGAAGCCCTCGAAGTTGCGCTGATCGAGAACATCCAGCGGGCGGACCTCAACCCGATCGAGGAGGCCGAGGGCTATCGCCAGCTGATGGAAGGCTACTCCTACACCCAACAGCAGCTCGCCGATGCCGTCGGCAAGAGCCGTAGCCACATCGCGAACACGTTGCGACTCCTCACCCTGCCCCGCAGGGTCCTGACCATGGTGGAGCAGGGTGACCTCACGGCAGGACATGCCCGCGCCCTCATCGCGACCGACAGGTCCGAAGCTCTGGCGGACCGCATCGTCAGCAAGGGCCTCACGGTTCGCGACGCTGAAGCGTTGGCAAGAGAGGCTCAGGACAAGCCAGCAAAGCCGTCATCGAAACGTGCTCCGGCCAAGGATGCCGACACCGCAGCGCTGGAACGGCAGCTCTCCGATCATCTCGGGCTGGTCGTCGAGATAACGTTCCAAGGAGCCAAAGGCGGAGCAATTTCAATTCGCTACAGCGATCTCGACCAGCTCGACGACGTCTGCCGCCGGCTGACGCGGGCCTGAGGACGGACCCTAGCGGAGGCGGGCCTTGCGGCTCGCCGCTGCTCTGGACAATGTCAGAAAGAGCCGCCCGACGAGATCCTCTGCGAGACGGGCGTGCTGCCGGGTTTTCAGCTCGCACTCCGCCACCGAAGCGCCGGCCGAGAGGAGCGAGGCAAGATCCCAAAGGCTGAGCTGGCGGGCAAGCCCCGCCTTCCGCTGGTAGAAGATGGGTGGACGGGCATTGTTCACGACCGTCGAGGCGTCGGATCCCGAATGCATCTGCGATCGAAGCCGTCGCAGCAGGGCGAGATGATTGGCGGCACTGATCACCAGCATGGCCGGGGCCGTGCCGCCCGCCAGAAGCCGCCACAGCCTGAGATCGGCACCGGGCATGTCGCCCTCGAACACGCAATCCATGAAATCATCCACCGCCAGACCCGAAGCATCGCCACTGATGAGCCCGATATCGGCAACGGTGATCTCGCCGCGTCCCCGGCCATAGAGGCAGAGCTTCTCAATCTCCATCCGCGACAGGGATCTGTCACCCCCGAGCAGGGTAACGAAATGCTCCAAGGCGTCCGGGCTGATCCGCACATTCTCTCGGGCCAGGGACTGCTCCACCAGATCCCGCAGATTGGCTTGGCTATCGGCATAGCAGGCGATGGAGACGACGTTGTCGGCGCGCTCAGCAAGCTGCCGCAGCTTGTCGCTCTTCTTCAGATTGCCACTTTCGATGACGGTCAGCGTATCGCCGGAGGCATGGGGCAGATAGGCCGCCAAAGCCTTCGCCGTGCCACTGCCACCGTCCCGGATCCAAACCACGCGTCTGCCGCCGCCAAGCGAAATGGCTTGGCTCTCGTCTGCAAGCTGGCCGGGATCGGAGTTGAGAACGTCGTCGTCAAGCCGTGCCACCGTGAAGGGATCATCCAGGCTGCCGGCGACAGCCTGTACAACGGTTTTCGCGCGCTCGCGAACGAGACCTTCATCGCTGCCATGGATCAGCACAGCTCGGATCTCGACCCCGGGGAGGCGAAGGAACGACTGGGCGCGCGGGTCCTTCAACTCGACCATGGCTATGGCCGGGTGAAGGGACGTGCCTGGCGGAACATGCGCTCGACCGAACGAAGCTCGTCGAGAGACTGGTCGACGCGACTGGTCACGGCTCCCAGAATGATCTCGGCAAAATCTGGGAACTCTTCAGCCACCCGGTAGAACAGTTGGCGCGACAGCCTCAGCGAGCGGACCGGGGTGACGGCTGTAACCGAGACATTGTAGGGCAGATTGGCCACCATCGAGAGCTCACCGATGCAGGCTCCCCGTTCGGCGACGCCGATGACGCGCTCTTCGCCATCCTTGGTCTGAGTGATCTCCGCGGTGCCGTCCTCGAGCAGGAAGGCATTCTGCCCCAACTCGCCCTCGCGAATGAGGGTCTCTCCCGTTTCGATCTCGATCGATTCCATGGCGAAGGCGAGGAGTTGCAGATGCGCGTCTGCAGCATCCGCAAAAAGCGGAATGTGCCTCAGCAGCTCCACCCTGGATCGAACGCTCATGGAACGAGCTTGTACCCGCCGGCTTCGGTCACCAACAGCGCTGCGTTCGAAGGATCGTTCTCGATCTTCTGGCGCAGGCGATAGATGTGGGTCTCGAGCGTATGGGTGGTCACTCCGGCATTATAGCCCCAGACCTCGTGCAGCAGCACGTCGCGGCCGACCACCTGCTGTCCTGCTCGATAGAGATATTTGAGGATCGAGGCTTCCTTTTCGGTCAGGCGGATCTTCGACTTGTCGTCGCGGAGCAACAGCTTGGCGCTGGGGCGAAAGCTGTATTGCCCGATCGAAAACACCGCATCCTCGCTCTGCTCGTGTTGCCGGAGCTGAGCCCGGATGCGTGCCAATAATTCGCCGAACCGAAACGGCTTGGTGACATAGTCGTTCGCCCCGGACTCGAGGCCCTGGATCGTGTCCGCCTCGCTGTCCTGCCCCGTGAGCATGATGACCGGGCCCTTATAGCCGCCCTCCCGCATCTCCCGGCAGGCCTCGCGGCCATCCTGGTCGGGCAGATTGACGTCCAGCAGCACGAGATCGATATGTTCCTTGCGGACGGCAGCCTTCGCACCGGCGGCGTCTTCGCAATCGCGGACGTCGAATTCTTGATGGAGGGAAAACTGCTCCGCGAGGGATTCGCGCAGGGCGCCGTCATCATCGACGACGAGGATTTTCGTTATGGTGGCCATTTTTTGCCGTTTCGTAAGAGCCTCAGTGATGCGCTGTACTAAAGCGCTCGCCCAGCCTTGTTCAAGGAACCGCATATTCGCGGCAAGATCAACATTTCGCTCATTCCCAAACACAGAAACCCACGATAATCTAAGGGATTATCAATATGCCGTCGGCAAGCTGACCAGTTCATGGCAAATTCGGTCCCCCATCTTCGCCTCATTACCGTGCGACCGCGCGAATCACGTGCGTCTCTACAGGTCGGGACGGCGACCTTTCCTTGCGCCATCGGCCGCAGCGGCATCCGCCGCCGCAAGCGGGAAGGCGACGGCGCGACGCCCATCGGGTCCTGGCCGATCCGCAGGGTTCTCTATCGGGCCGACAAGCTGTCCTTGCCGGCAACCGGGCTGGAGAACTGGGCCATCGATCGGCATGATGGCTGGTGTGATGCGCCGGCCGACCGCAGGTATAACCTGCCGGTGCGACTGCCCTATGGCGCGAGCACGGAGAGCTTGTGGCGCGACGACGACCTCTATGATGTGGTGGTCGTGCTGGGCCAGAATGACGACCCCGTCATACCGGGATTGGGGAGCGCCATCTTCATGCATGTGGCCCGGCCGGACTACGGCCCGACCGAGGGCTGCGTGGCGCTGAAGCGGGAGGACCTGCTCCAGGTGCTCTCCCGCGTCACGCCTGACACCCGGCTTCTCGTCGGCTAGAACTCACACCACGTTCAGCTCGAAGATCGGCTCGTGCTTGGTCACGCGCTGATAGCCGAGACGGGTCAAGTCGATCGTCTGGTAGGCCCCGTGGACGATAAGTTCGGCGATCGCGCGCCCTGAAGCCGGGCCGTGTTGGAAGCCGTGGCCGGACGAGCCGTTCATGAGATAGAGGTTCGCGAAGTCTGGATGGCGGCCGATGATGGCGTTCTGATCGAGCGTATTATAGTCGTAGTAACCGGCCCAGGCACCCGTGACCTTGATCGTCTCGAAGGCGGGCACGCGTGCCGCCAGCTTCGGCCACATATCCGTGTCGAACCAGTCATGGTCGATGTCGAAATTGTCCGTATCCCACTCGCTGCCATCCGCCGGCGAGAGACCGGAGATGAACTGGTGTCCTTCGGGCCGGAAATAGATGCCGGTGGGATCGAAGGTCAACGGGCAGCGCGGCGGCGGATCCTTGCAATCGAAGACGAAGACCAGGCGTTTGCGGCGCTCCACCGGCAGCGGGAAGCCCAGGACCGCAGCCAGCCTCCCGGCATCGGGCCCGGCTGCATTGACCAGCGATTCGCATCCGTAACGACGCCCATCCGCCAGGATGACGTCGGTAATACTCTCGCCATCCCTCTCGAAACCGGTGACCGTGCCATGGATCAGGGTCACACCCTTCGCCTGAGCGGCCTTCCGCATCAGGGTCATCATGGTCACCGGATCCATCCAGCCTTCGCCGCTTCGGCCATAGGCTCCCACTGCGATGCCCTCGGTGGAGAGCCAGGGAAACGCCGTCTCGAGTTCGCTGGCGTCATGGAGAACGATGTCGGCGCCATGGGCCCGCTGCATCTCGACGCAGGAGGCAAGGATGTCGGCACCGGTGGGGGAGGCGAGGCTCAGATAGCCCTGTTCGCGGAACGAGACATCCGCCTCCGGCCCGAAGCGGTTCTTGAGGGTGCGGACGAAATCGAGCCCGAACATGGACATCTGAATGTTTTCGAGCGTCGAGAACTGCTGTCGCAATCCGCCACAGGACCGCGCAGTCGAACAATCGGCATAGCTCGTATCCCGCTCAATGATCGCGATTCGGCCGGAAAACTGCGGGTCCTGCGTCAGGAAATAAGCGGTGGCGCTGCCCATGATGGCGCCGCCGACGATCACCACGTCGAAACTATCCGTCTTGAGTGTCATGAAGCCCTCGATAACGCGACCGCAGCATAGTGCTGGAACCGGATCCGATCATCTAATACGGTCTCGCGCGACCGAAAAGAGTGGGGAGCCGATGCTGATCAGACCACGCCGCAGCGTATTGTACATGCCGGGGTCGAATGCCCGGGCGCTGGAGAAGGCCAAGACCATCGATGCCGATGCCCTGATCCTGGATCTTGAGGATGCCGTTGCACCAGATGCCAAGCAGCAGGCGCGCGAACAAGTCGCAGCTGCCGTGAAGGGCAGGGGCTATGGCCGCCGGGAATTGGTGATCCGCCTCAACGGGGCTGGAACGCCATGGGCCCGGGATGATCTGAAGGCGGCGATCGACGCTGGGCCGGATGGCATTTTGATCCCCAAGGTCAATCGTCCCGAGGACATCGCCGACGTCGCTCATGAGGTGAACGCGGCCGGTGCGCCCGCAACTGTGCGGCTTTGGGCGATGATGGAGACGCCGCTCGCCATGCTGAATGCGCGAGACATCGCCGGCGCCGCGGCCGACCCGCAGTCCCGTCTGGCCGTTCTCGTCATGGGCACCAACGACCTCGCCAAGGAGACCCGCGCCAGCCTTGCCCAGGATCGCCAAGCCATGGTGCCCTGGCTGATGACGTGTGTTGCCGCCGCCCGCGCCTTCGGCCTCGACATCGTCGACGGCGTCTACAATGACTTCCGCAACGAGGCAGGCTTCAGGGCGGAATGCGCACAGGGGCGCCTCTTCGGCTTCGACGGCAAGACGCTGATCCATCCCGGCCAGGTCGCCCCCTGCAATGACGCCTTCCGGCCATCCGACCAGGAGATCGCCTCCGCCCGCACCATCATCGATGCTTTCGACCGGCCGGAAAACGCAGCCAAGGGCGCAATCGAGCTGGACGGCCGCATGGTCGAGCGCCTCCATCTCGACGTCGCCCGGCGCACCGTGGCGATCGCCGAAGCCATCATCGCAAGCGAGACGATCCTGACATGAGCAAGACAAATCCCGGCAATTTCTTCGAGGACTTTCGGATCGGCCAGGAGATCCGCCACGCGACGCCGCGCACCGTGACCGTGGGCGACGTGGCGCTTTATACGGCGCTGTACGGGTCGCGATTTGCCCTCCAATCCTCCGATGCCTTCGCTGAGGCCGTGGGCTATCCGCGCGCGCCCATCGACGACCTGCTCGTGTTCCACATCGTGTTCGGCAAGACGGTGCCCGACATCTCGCTCAATGCGGTCGCCAATTTGGGGTACGCCGACTGCCGGTTTCTTCAGCCCGTCTTTCCCGGTGACACCTTGTCGGCCCGGTCACAGGTTCTGGGGGTGAAGGAGAACTCCAACGGCAAGACCGGCGTGGTCTATGTGCGGTCGGAGGGTTTCAACCAGACCGGTGATTTGGTCCTGAGCTATGCCCGCTGGGTCATGGTGAAGAAGCGCGACGATGCGTCGCAAGCGCCGGAGGCTCAGATCCCCGCTCTCCCCGACAGGGTCGCGCCCGAGCACTTCGCCCATGTGTGCCCGCCGTTAGAGGCCGGCTCGTGGAACGATGACTTGGCGGGGTCGAGCTTCCGCTGGCATGACTATGAGGTGGGCGAGCGGATCGATCACGTGGATGGCGTGACCGTGGAAGAAGCCGAGCACATGCTCGCAGCCCGGCTCTACCAGAATACGGCCAAGGGTCACTTCAATCAGTTTTCGGAATCCAAGGGCCGCTTCGGACGGCGTCTCGTCTATGGCGGACATGTCATCAGTCTGGCCCGGGCGCTGTCGTTCAACGGCTTTGCCAATGCAGCGCGCATCGGCGCGATCAATGGCGGACGTCACATTGCCCCCCTCTTCGCAGGTGCAACCGTCTTTGCCTGGTCGCAGGTTCAAGACCGTCAGCCGGTGCCGGGACGCGAGGATGTCGGTGCCTTGCGTCTTCTGACATATGCGACCTCCGACCGCCCCTGTGACGACTTCCCCGGACGAAACGAGACCGGCTTTGCCGAGGCGGTCATCCTTGAACTCGATTATTGGGTTCTGATTCCTCGGTAAGATCGGCCACATGCCGGAAATGCGCCAAATGCATGGCTCGGCTGGATTATTTGACTTGAGTTGAGAGCAGTTCTAAATCAGGAACATGGACGTCGCCTTTCGGCGTGAGCCCGCCCTCCGATCCGGATGATTATGAGACCAGTCGACCGCCCCTTATCGCCGCATCTGCAAATTTTCCGGCCGTGGATCACGATGACCATGTCGATCGTGCACCGGATCACCGGATGCGCGAATTATTTCGGCATGGCGCTTCTCGCCTGGTGGCTGATCGCAGCCGTCTCTGGCCCGGAGGCCTTCGCGACCGCACAATGGTTTCTCGGATCCTGGATCGGTCTTCTGCTCATGTTCGGCTACACCTGGAGCGTGCTTCACCACATGGTCGGCGGTGTGCGCCATCTGGTCTGGGACACGGGCCGCGGGCTCAACCGCCAATCCGCCAACATGATTGCTTGGTTGACCCTTGCCGCTTCGATCCTGTTGACCCTCGCCGTGTGGGTCATCGGCTTTGCCTTGAGGGGATGAGCATATGGCAACCATAAAAACACCTCTCGCCCGGGCTCGCGGACTGGGCGCGGCCCATGGCGGCACCGGCCACTGGATCCGTCAGCGCGTTACGGCGGTCTCGAACATTCCCCTGGTCCTGTTCCTGATCCTGACGATCGCCATGAATATCGGCGCCACTCATGCCGAGATGATCGCTTGGATCAGCCAGCCTCTTGTCGCGCTTTTGTTGATCGCTTGCGTTTTGTCCATCACCTACCACATGCGTTTGGGCATGCAGGTGGTGATCGAGGATTACGTTCACGGCGAAGGTTGGAAAATATCCCTTCTGTTAGCCAATACGTTTTACACGCTCGCCATCGCGCTCATCTGCTCCTACGCCATCATCGGCATGGCTTTCACGGCGCCGCTGCAGCCTGCAGCCACAGTCGCGCCATCGACACTGACGAACTGAACCTGGGAAATCGCTATGGCCTCCAACGGCACCAACGGTCATGCGTCCGGACCCGCCCCTAAGGAATTTACCATCGGCGGTCGCGCCTATCCGATTATCGACCATTCCTTCGACGTGGTCGTGGTCGGTGCGGGAGGCGCTGGGCTCCGGGCTGCATTGGGCTGCTCCCAGGCGGGCCTGCGCACCGCCTGCATCAGCAAGGTCTTCCCGACGCGGTCGCACACGGTCGCGGCTCAGGGCGGCGTGGCCGCCTCTCTGGGCAATATGGGCCCGGATGACTGGCGCTGGCACATGTATGACACGGTGAAGGGCTCGGACTGGCTCGGAGATCAGGATTCGATCGAGTATCTCTGCCGCGAGGCCCCGAAGGCCGTCTATGAGCTGGAACATTTCGGCCTGCCGTTCAGCCGGACCGAGGATGGCCGCATCTATCAGCGCCCCTTTGGCGGTATGACCACCCAGTATGGCGAGGGGCCGCCGGCACAGCGCACCTGCGCGGCGGCCGACCGCACGGGCCATGCGATGCTGCATACGCTCTATGGTCAGTCCCTGCGCTACTCCACGGAATTCTTCATCGAGTATTTCGCCCTCGACCTGATCATGGAGGACGGCGCCTGCCGCGGCGTCATGGCCCTCTGTCTGGCCGATGGCGCCATCCACCGCTTCCGCGCGCACAAGACCATCCTCGCCACCGGTGGGTATGGCCGTGCCTATTTCTCCTGCACCTCGGCGCATACCTGCACCGGCGACGGCAATGCCATGGTGCTCCGGGCCGGGCTGCCGCTCCAGGACATGGAGTTCGTGCAGTTCCACCCCACAGGCATCTACGGAGCCGGCGTCCTGATCACCGAGGGAGTGCGCGGTGAGGGTGGCTATCTCACCAATTCGGAGGGTGAGCGCTTCATGGAGCGTTATGCCCCCCACGCCAAGGATCTCGCCTCGCGCGACGTCGTTTCACGCTCCATGACCGTCGAGATCCGCGAAGGCCGCGGTGTCGGCCCGGAGAAGGATCACATCTACCTCCATCTTGAGCATCTGGATCCCAAGATCATCCATGCGCGGCTTCCCGGCATTACCGAAAGCGCGAAGGTGTTCTCCGGCGTCGACGTGACGAAGGAGCCGATCCCCGTCTTGCCGACGGTTCATTACAACATGGGCGGCATCCCCACGAACTATCATGGCGAGGTGGTGGCACCCCGTCCGGGCGATCCCGACGCCATCGTTCCGGGTCTCATGGCGATTGGTGAGGCGGCCTGCGTCTCCGTCCATGGCGCCAACCGCCTGGGTTCCAACTCTCTGATCGATCTCGTCGTCTTCGGCCGGGCGGCCGGCCTGCGCTGCGCCGAGCTGGTGGAGGCCAATTCCAGCCATGCGGATTTGCCTCGCAATGCCGGGGAATCGGCGATCGCCCGCCTCGACCGCTTCCGTCATGCGCAGGGCAGCACGTCGACAGCCACGTTGCGCGGCAAGATGCAGCGCATCATGCAGAACAATTGCGCCGTCTTCCGGACCGGCGACGTGCTCGAGGAAGGCCGCCATCTGATCAATGGCCTGTGGAAGGAGACCGGGGACATCCGCGTCACCGACCGGTCACTGATCTGGAACACCGACCTCGTCGAGACGTTGGAATACGACAATCTGATTGGTCAGGCCGTGGTCACCGTCGAAGGGGCTGCGAACCGGGAGGAAAGCCGGGGCGCTCATGCCCGCGAAGACCACCCCGACCGGGACGATGTGAACTGGATGAAGCATACGCTGGCCTGGGCGGACGATGCCCGCCATGAGATCCGCTTGGATTACCGGCCGGTGCATACTTACACCATGACCAACGAGGTCCAGTACATCGAGCCGAAGGCACGGGTGTACTGAGCCTTTCATACGATTGTTTCACGTGAACCAAGCTTGCGGGCGGAAGACCACATGGTCCAGCTGACATTGCCGAAGAAATCCAAGGTCGTTAAGGGCAAGACCTGGCCAAAACCCGCCGCCGCCAAGCGGGTGAGGGAGTTCCAGGTCTATCGCTACAACCCCGATTCGGGGGAAAACCCGCGACTGGACAGCTACTACGTCGACCTCGACACATGCGGTCCTATGGTTCTCGACGCCATCATCAAGATCAAGAACGAGATCGATCCGACCCTGTCCTTCCGCCGCTCCTGCCGCGAGGGCATCTGCGGGTCCTGCTCGATGAACATCGACGGCATCAACACGCTGGCCTGCCTGCAGGCCATTGACGAGATCAAGGGCGTCGTAAAGATCTACCCCCTGCCGCATATGGCGGTCGTGCGGGACCTCGTGCCCGACATGACCAATTTCTATGCTCAGCACCAGCTGATCGAACCCTGGCTCCAGACCTCGACGCCGGCACCGGAAAAGGAATGGCGCCAGACCAGCGATGACCGCGAGAAGCTGGATGGGCTTTACGAGTGCATCCTCTGTGCCTGCTGCTCGACCTCCTGCCCGAGCTACTGGTGGAACAGCGACCGCTTCCTCGGACCGGCCGCCCTGCTTCAGGCCTATCGCTGGGTCAATGACAGCCGCGACGAGGCGACCGGCGACCGGCTGGACCAGCTTCAGGATCCGTTCCGGCTCTATCGGTGCCATACGATCATGAACTGCACCCAGACCTGTCCGAAGCATCTGAGCCCGGCCAAGGCCATTGCCGAGCTGAAGAAGCTGCTGGTCGAACGCGAGGTCTAGGGTCGATCGGGATGACTGGACCGGCCGCCACCGTTCTCTTGGTCAGTCTCGCCCGCGGACACCACTTCACCAAGCCGGCAGCGCTTCAGATCGAGCTCAAGGCCGATCATGGCGTCATCGGCGATGCCCATGCGGGAACGACCGTCAAGCACCGCTCTCGCGTCATGCGCGACCCCACGGCGCCCAATCTGCGCCAGATCCACCTGCTGCATTCGGAGCTTCTGGACGAGCTGCAGGCCGCAGGATTCGACGTCGGCTGGGGAACGCTCGGCGAAAACGTCACGACCCGGGGCGTCGACCTGCTGGGACTGCCTCAAGGGGCCCGGCTGCGGCTCGGCGCGGAGGCTCTCGTGGAGGTGACGGGGCTGCGCAATCCCTGCATCCAGCTCGACCGCTACCAGGACGGGCTGATGCAGGCGACCCTGGGCCGCGATGAGCAGGGTCGCCTGATCCGGAAAGCAGGGATCATGGGGATCGTCCTGGCCGGCGGCAGCGTCTATCCGGGGGACGCGATCACGATCACGCTTCCCCCGCTGCCGCATCGGCCCCTGGTGCCGGTCTAGAGGCCCCTTTCGAACAACATGCCTTTGCCGGGGACCACGTCGTTCACCCCGCCGAGGCGCAGGCTGTGCCAGGCCAGAGCGTGGTCGCTGGAGGTGACGGGAATGCCGATCTCCGCCTCGATGGCCGCCACTTGTTCACAGAGCCTCAGGCTGGTGCAGGACACGAAGACCGCGTCGAGCTTGGCCTGGGTCGCGAGGGTCTTGATCCCCGCCGCAATGGACGCCGGCGAAATCCGGGCGGCGTCGCGGTCGTCGATCTTGTCGAAAGTGGCGAAGGCGGCCACATGGGCACCCTTGGACGTCATGTAGGAGCGGACCGTCTCGTTCACCTCGGCCGAATAAGGCGTCAGCACGCCGATCCGCTCGGCACCGAAGGTCTTGAAGGCGGCGAAGGCCGCCGTGATCGGGGTGGTGCAGGCGATGCCCGGCCGCGCCTTGCGGATCTCCTCGAAGATCACCTCCTCGCCCATGGCCATGCTCGCCGAGGTGCAGCCGAAGGCCACCACGTCGAGCGGCAGCCCGGGCAGGATCAGCTCGGTTGCGGGCGCGATCTTGTCGCGCATGGCCCGCAGCGTCTCGTTGGTGATCATGACGTCGTTGTAGAGGCGGCTGGCGAAGAGGCCGACGCCCTCGATCCCCATCACCTGAGCGAATTCGTGCTCCATGGTCTGGTCCGTGCAGAGCACCAGCAGGCCGAGGGCGGCGCGATGGGCGAGCCCCTTGTCCATGGTACAGTCAAGGACGCCGAGATCGGTGAAGTCGGGATCGGAAAAGAGCGGTTTTTTCTGCGGGCTTGCCATAAGGGTCTCCTGTCAGGCGGCGAGGCCATCCAAAGGGATCGCGGGGGTGCGGCCGGCGATCATGTCGGCGGCGAGACGCGCAGAGCCGTGCGACATCGTCCATCCGATATGGCCGTGACCGGTGTTCATGAACAGATTGCGGTACTTGCTGGGACCGATGATGGGCATGTTGGTCGGCGTCATGGGGCGCAGGCCGGCCCACATATGCGCCCGGTCGTAATCGGCGCCGTCCGGGAACAGGTCCTGCACGACCCCCTTCATGAAGGTGAAGTCGCTGGGCTTGTGGCTCGTATTGTAGCCCGCGAACTCGGCCGTGGCGGTGACCCGCACCCGGTCGCCCATGCGCGTGATGGCCACGAGATTGTTCTCGTCCACCGCGCCGATCGTCGGGGCTGCCCCATGATTGCCGATGGGAATGGTGAGCGAATAGCCCTTCACCGGATAGATCGGCAGGTTGATCCCCACGGTGCGCGCGATGATCGGGCTGTAATTGCCCATGGACAGCACATAGAGGTCGCCCTTGACGTCGCCCTTGTTCGTCTTCACCGCGGTGATGCCGGACGGGCCCGTCTCCAATCCGGTGACGGTGGTGTTGACCATGAACTTCGCGCCACGCTGTTCGCAGATCTTGGCCAGGCCCTGGGTGAACTTGTTGCAATCGCCGGTCTCGTCCGTCGGACAATAGATGCCGCCGGCGATCTTGTGCGCGGAATGGGCAAGCGAAGGGTCGAGCTTGACGATCTCCTCGCGGGTGACGGTGCGCATCTCCTGGCCGTCATCGGCAAGGATCTTCATATGCGCGATGCCGCGTTCGAGAGAGGCCTGATCACGGTAGAAATAGAGAACGCCCTTGGCATTGTTGTCGAAGGCCACGTTCTCCTTGGCGATGGTCTCATGCAGCACGCCTTGCGAATAGAGCGCCAGCCGATGCTTGCGCAACGTGTTCAGCGACGCCCGGGCGGAGGTGCATTGCGCCAGGAACAGCGCCGACCACGTCCAAAGCCGGAGATCGGCTGAAGGCGTGAACCGCAGAGCCTGATTCTTCTGAAACAGCGATTTCAACAGGATCATGGGCGCCTGGGGTGACGACCAGGCAAAGGAATGGCCTGGTGCGACCATACCGGCATTGCCCCAGCTGGTTTCCTCAGCCACCGCCTCGCGTTGCTCGATCAGAGTGACTTCATGCCCATCACGTTGCATCTCATAGGCGGTGGTGACGCCCACAACCCCACCCCCCAACACCACGACCTTCATTCCGTAGATCTCCCTGTCGCCCTGCCTGGAAAGAGCGGATGGCATCGCGCCCAACGGCAGAATTGAGGTTATGGTGAGGCCGGCAAGGCGTCAATCTCTTCCCCCCAATTGACTGCGCAAGAGAGGAGTGCAAGGACACGCGTCGCCATAGCGATGTTAGGACGATTGACATGGGTGGAAATGCGCTGGCCTGGGCCACATTGTTCCTGGCGGGCCTGCTGGAGATCGGCTGGGCCGTCGGATTGAAATACACCGAGGGCTTCACGCGCCTGTGGCCGACCGTGCTGACTGCAGCCAGCATGATCATAAGCCTTCTCCTTCTGGGCATCGCGGTGCGCAGTTTGCCGATCGGGACGGCCTACGCGGTCTGGACCGGCATCGGCACGGTCGGCACGGCGATCTTGGGGCTCTACCTCTTCGGCGAGCCGGCGACGGTCGTGCGATTGGGCTGCATCGGCCTGATCATTGCGGGGATCGTCGGCTTGAAGTTTCTATCGCCGCACTGACGGCCGTCACTCTGCGGCATCCGCCATCTCGCCGCGGCCGGCATCGGCAAGCCAATGATCCATGAAGCGGGTGAGCCAGACCCTCACGGCTGCATCATGAAGACGGCGGCCCTCGAAATGGGCGTCGCGAGGCTGGGCGCCCGGCAGCGACGTCCGCGCCACCCCTCGCGTGGTCCAGCGATGGAGCATCTGCAGGGTGATTTCCGGGTGAAACTGGATGCCATAGGCATTCTTGCCGTAGCGGAACGCCTGGTTCTCGAAATCCGTGCCCTGGGCCAGCAGCGTGGCGCCGGACGGCAGACTGAAGCCTTCCCGATGCCAATGATAGACGTGGCTTGGCCAATGCATCAGCGCGCGGCCCTCCGCCGTCGCCTCGATGGGATAATAACCGATCTCGACGAGACCCTCGGGATGCGGCTTCACTTCCCCGCCGAGATGGCGCGACAGCATTTGGGCGCCGAGACAAATCCCGAGAAACGGCTTCTCTTCCTTCAGGGCTTGGCCGATCCACTCCGTCTCCTGCCGAATGAACTCGGAGCAGTCATTGGCGCTCATGGGACCGCCGAAGATGACAACGCCTTCGTGGTCTTCAAGGGTTTCGGGGAGGGGCTGGCCAAGGCAGGGCCGCCGGATATCAAGGCCGAAGCCACGCTCGCGAAGCATGAGGCCGACGCGGCCAGGGCTCGAGGTTTCTTGGTGGACGACGATGAGGATACGGTTCGTCGAACTACTCATGATGGCAACCAGTCCCGGGGTTCAACCTGACGAATCACTGGGGAAGCTGGGGACTCATGTTTACATAGCTTCCAAGTCAGGTCGAGTGCGGTGTCCACACACCCGTAATGATAATATAGTCGCATATGGTTAATGAAGAATGGCCGGCCGAAGCCGCCGCAAATTGGCCTAAAGAGAAATGGGCGGCCGAAGCCGCCCACTGAAGACATCAGGCGGACGTGATCCGATCGCGCTCATTGCGGCCCTGTCCGAGGAATTTCTTTCCGACCCATGCCGCCAAGGCAAGCATGATAAGACGTTTAATCATAGCCATCTCCGGGTTTCAGTGTGCGCGCGACGACAAGCGCGATCGGGAAAACAACGCCGACCCCCTGGCATCGTTGCATCACGCCTCCGCTAGCAGCGGAGGGCCTGAGGTCATGTTCCGAGCCGGAGAGAGATCTCGATGATGGCCTTGTCGCCGGGGAGGGCGCTTGGCAGGCGACGGAAAGGGGCAGCGCTCCTGATGGCTTTCAGGCCGACCTGATCGAGATCCTTGAAGCCGGAGGATTCGACCACCTGTACGCTTTGCAGCTGGCCATTGCGGCTGATCACGGCCTGAAACACGGCCACGCCGCGGCGCGATTCGCTGCCCGGGGGATAAGCGAGGTTAGCCACGATCTTGTCGCGCAACGAATTGAGATAGGGATCGCCGCCGCCGCCGGGGGAACTGCTGAAGCCGGAAAAACCGCGGCGCGGGGTGGGAAGCTCGAAGGCTGGCGGCAGATCCGGAATGGGGGCGCCCTGGAAGGCCTTGGCCATCTCCTGCACCTTGGGCTCCGTCCCGGTTTCCGATTCCCGGAGTTTTGGCTGCTCCGGCGCCGGCTTCTCGACCTTTTCCTCCTGGGGCGAGAGTTCCTGCTTGGCAGGCTCGGGCGTCTTCTCCGCCGTCTCCACCTTGGGGGCGTCTCCCGCAGGGATATCGGTTTTGTCGGTGGCTCCGCTCTTGCGAGCGAGGGGCTCGGGTTTCTTCTCCTCCTTTTTCTCTTCCTGCTTCGGCTCTTCCTGCTTCTGGGCCTCCTGCTTCTTCTCCGGTTCGGGCGGGAGCTGAACGATCTCGATCGGGATGGACGGCGGAGGCGTGTACTGGTTCTCCCGGGGCATCTCCATGATGATGAGGGCGAGGACGGCGATGTGAAAAAGCAACGCGAGCGCGCAGGTGATCGTCCAGCGCCAGAACTCCCGCCGCCGATAAACCGGATTTCGCGGGACCATGGGCTCCGGATGGACGCTTTCCAGAATGGCAACGTCGGCGGTGCTCAGATCTTTTTCCCTGTCAGTGGACAATGCTGCCTGCGCATATAGGATAATCAGCCGCAAGCTAGCAGCAAATCCTGCACAGGTCAGCCTGCGCCCGATCATCGCGCCAAGGGAAGGACCTCGCTGACATCGAGCGCTTTTGGTCCTATGCTTCTGGCTGGTCCAGGGGATGTAGACATGAAGATACTCGCCGTCATTACCGTGATGCTGCTGCTTGCAGGCTGCGAGAGCATGAAACCGAATGCGGGAGTGAGGGGTGACTCAGACCTCATGGGCGGCCAGGCAGGAGTGGGCATTGCTCTATGAGGCTGGTGTTCGGTGCGTTGTTTTTCTGCCTCGCTTGGGGGACGCTGACCTCGGCACGGGCTCAGCCGCCAGTGTCCTATTCTGACGCCAATTCGGGTGTCTTCCTTCGCTATCTGAATGCGCCCGAGCCCGGCGACGACATCACCGAGAGCCCGTTTCTCGCGCTGAGCCTCGACGGCGGCGAGACGCATCGGGCCATCATGGATACAGGCTCCACCGGCATTGTGGTCGCCGCGCACTCCATTCCGGACTTCGACAACCTCCCTTCCCTCGGGCCGGGCAAGCTGACCTATACGAGCTCCGGCCGGGTGATGAATGGCCAGTGGGTTTCCACCACCGCGACCATCGCAGACGCGGATGGGGCGAGCATTGTCACAAGGCCTCTCCCGGTTCTCGCGGTCACCGAGGTGACCTGCCTGGAGGACGCCAGGGACTGCACGCCCGATCCGGATCCGCGCCGCGTCGCCATGATCGGCATCGGCTTTGCCCGCGAAGGCGACCGCCAGGGCCAGAGCACGCCGGACAAGAATCCTTTCCTCAATCCCGATGTCGGCGACAGGACTCTGCATCAGGGCTACGTGGTGACCCGGGAAGGCGTTCACGTAGGCTTGACCGCGGCCAACACTGGCGGCGGCTTCGCCTATAGCAAGCTGCAGCGTCAGGAGACCATCGAGGACTGGGCAGCGGCGCCCATGTGCGTCGACGTCGATGACACCCCCGCCGGCTGCGGCACGATCCTTGTCGATACCGGAGTCACCCGCATGTTTCTGGGTCTGGCCGAAGGGTCGGCCCCGCCCATGGGGGACGGGGGTCGTCTGGCCGATGGGACGAAGCTGGCCTTCTACGTGCCGGAAAAAGCCGATTCTGTGGCCCGTTATTCATTCACTTTGGGGGAGGACGGCAATCCGCTCGCACCGCGGGCCGTCATCTTGACGCGGCCGCGGGCCGCCGCCTTCGTGAACACGACCGTCTATTTTCTCAATGGTTTCGACTATCTGTTCGATGCCGAGGCTGGTTACGTCGCCTTCCGCTGGACGGGCCACGCGCTCGGAGCGACCGGTCAGTGACGATGCCTGCCACTTTTGGACGAGTTGGTCTCCGCCGAAAAAGCTGGTATGCGCTTAATTCACGCCAGCAATAACGAAAAGAAGCATCGGCGCAGCCTAGGGTTTTGAGAGGGTGTGTTCATGGAGCCCCTGCTGGTCATCAGCCGCGGCATCGATCGGCTGACCGCGGGATTCGCCGTCATTGCGTTTTATCTGGTGTTGTTTGCGGTGCTGATCAGCGCCGGCAATGCCACGGTGCGCTATCTCTTCAACTACAGCTCCAATGCCTTCCTCGAAATCCAATGGTACATGTTTGCCGGCATCGTGATGCTGGGAACGGCCTACACCTTCCAGAAGAATGGGCATGTCCGCGTGGACTTGCTCTATTCCGCACTCAGCGATCGCGGCCGCCTCTATATCGATATCTTCGGGATCCTGGTCTTCCTCATACCGGTTGTCGGCTACCTGATTTATCTGACGGTTCCGTTCTTCGTGAACTCCCTCAATAGCGGGGAGGTGTCGATGAATGCGGGCGGCTTGGTGCTATGGCCCGCAAAGCTCATGCTGCCCCTGGGCTTCATTCTGCTGGAACTTCAGGCGATCTCCGAACTGATCAAGCGTCTCAGTGCGCTGCAAGGCGTCATCACCGTCGATACTACTTACGAGAAGCCGCTCCAGTAAGCGGCCGACAAAGGGAACGTTCGAGGGAAGAGAAGCGTGCATGTTTGAATATGGGGTCATGCCCCCGCTGATGTTTGCGGGGCTCATCGTCTTTTTGATCATCGGCTTCCCCGTCGCCTTTTCTCTGGCGGCAGCGGGTCTCTTCTTCGGCTTCATCGGCATCCTCACGGGACATTTCGATGCGGTCTTCCTGCAAGCCCTGCCCCTCCGCTTCTTCGGGACCCTGTCGAACGACCTGCTGCTGGCGATCCCGTTCTTCACCTTCATGGGCGCCATTCTCGAGCGCTGCGGCCTCGCCGAGGATCTCCTGGAAGGGGCAGGTCAGCTGTTTGGACCGCTGCCGGGTGGCCTTGCCTATGCGGTCGTCTTCGTCGGAGCCATCCTCGGCGCCGTGACAGGGACGGTGGCGGCCTCGGTGATCGCCATGGGTGTGGTCTCCCTGCCGATCATGATCCGTTATAACTACAACATGCGGGTGGCGACGGGGGTCATCGCCGCGTCCGGCACGATCGCGCAGCTGATCCCGCCCTCCCTCGTTCTGATCATCCTGGCAGACCAGCTCGGCCGCTCCGTCGGCGACATGTATGCAGGGGCCGTCGGGCCGTCGATCCTGCAGGTCGTCTTGTTCCTGCTCTTCATCCTCGGAATGTCCATCGTCCGTCCCCAGTTCATGCCGCCCATTCCCAAATCCGCCCGCACGGAGGAGAGCTGGCGGCTGGTGCTGAAGGTTGCCAAGGGAATCGTCCCGTCGCTGGCCCTCATGTTCCTGGTGCTGGGGACGATCTTCCTGGGCCTTGCGACGCCGACCGAAGCCGGCGCCATGGGTGCGACCGGCGCGCTGGTGCTGGCGGCCGCCCATCGACGGCTCACATGGCCCCTGGTGCGGCAAGGGATGGAATCGACCACCCGCATCACCGCCATGGTGCTGTTCATCCTGATCGGCTCGACCGTCTTCAGCCTGGTGTTCCAGGGCATGGATGGCGGTCACTGGATTCAGTATCTGCTGTCGTCATTGCCCGGCGGTGTCCTCGGCTTCCTCATCTTCGTCAACGTCTTCATCTTCTTCCTCGCCTTCTTTCTGGACTTCTTCGAGATCGCGTTCATCGTCATCCCGCTGCTGGTGCCGGCGGCCGTGGCGCTGGACATTGATCTCGTCTGGTTCGGCGTGCTGCTCTGCGTGAATCTGCAGACCTCCTTCATGCACCCGCCCTTCGGCTTCGCCCTCTTTTACCTCCGCGGCATCGCACCCCCGGTCGTGAAGACCTCCGACATCTATATGGGCGCGATCCCCTGGGTCGGACTGCAGCTCATCTTGGTCGCCATTGTGATCATCTGGCCGGAGACGGTGACCCACTGGATCAAGAAGGAACGGCTGGTCGACCCCAGCACCATCCAGCTCAACGTCCCCATGCCGGGGGCGGGCAGCGTCAATCCCTATGCACCGCCCCAGCAGCCGAGCTTCGGTGCCCCGAGTGGCGGGACGACGCCTCCGGCTCCGAGCTTTGGTGCTCCCAGCGGCACGACGCCGCCCCCGGCTCCGAGCTTCGGTGCTCCCAGCAGCGGGACGACGCCCCCGGCTCCCAGCTTCGGCGCTCCGCAGCCGCAGCCGCAGCCTTTGCCCCAACCCAGCTTCGGAGCCCCGGCGCCGCAACAGTAAAAGGGCGTGTGGTGGTCGACCACACGCCCTCGGTTCATGGACGAGGAAGGCTGGGGGGCTTGACGCCCCCCGCGGGATTATTCCCGCTCGCCGGTGAAGTTCAGCAGCAGCTGGAAGATGTTCACGAAGTTCAGATAGAGCGAGAAGGCTCCGAACACGGCCATCTTCTGGCGCGATTCCGCATCGAAATTCTCGGCATACTGCTCCTTGATCCGCTGCGTATCCCAGGCGGTGAGCCCGACAAACACGAGGATGCCGATCACCGAGACGACGAATTGGACCGCACTCGACTGCAGGAACAGGTTCACCAGACTGGCGATGACCACGCCGATCAGGCCCATGATGAGGAGCGAGCCGAATTTCGACAGGTCCGCCTTCGTCGTGTAGCCATAGAGGCTGGTGGCCCCGAACATGGCGGCCGCGATGAAGAATGTGCGGGCGATGCTGTTCCCGGTGAAGACCAGGAAGATCGACGCCATGGACAAGCCCATCACGCCGCAGAAGGCCCAGAACATCATCTGTGCGGAAGAAGCGGACATCTTCTCGATGCGGAAAGAGAAGAACAGCACGAAAGCGAGAGGCGCCAGCATCACCACCCATTTGAGCGGGGACTGGAAGATCGGCACATAGAGGGCCGGCGTATTGCCGACCACGAAGGCGACGATGCCGGTGAGCACCAGGCCCAGCGCCATGTAGTTGTAGACGCGCAGCATATGCTGGCGCAGGCCCTCGTCGAAGAGGGCAGCGTCGACGCGCGGCGTCGCGTTCGACCGGCCGAAGCCGTAGTTGGGTGTGTTCATGTCAGCTCGTCTCCATCACAGGTCAATACAAAGTCTTGGCCAGGTTCACCGCCACCTGTTCCAGTTTACGGCCCTCCACATCGGCGATGAGCACATAGGCGACCTCACCGATTTGCCAGTAGGCCGCCGTCTGTCCGTCGCGGGCGACGGTCGCGGGAATGACGTCGAAGGATCCGGGCCGCACCGCGAACAGGGCCAGCGAGCCCAGCGTGTCGGCCTTGATCGCCACCTCGACGCTGGGACCGAAGGTCGAGGGAAAGATCTGAGCATCTTCGACCGTCCACCCGGCGGGCAGCTCGGGCAGGGCGATCGCGGTGGCGGCGCGGATCTCCTCCCGGTCATAGGCTGCAGACTTCGCCGCAGACGGAAGCGTGGCCCGGACCAGGCTTGCCTGGTAGGCCTGCCGCGCATCCGCGACATAGCGGGGTGCCGGGGTCGACGCGTTCACCGTGCCGATCGACAGCGTGCCGAGCTGCGCATGGGCAACCCAGCCCACGCCGATGCAGGCGATGAGGCCCGCGGCGCGTGAGACCCGAGTGAACCAGCGATCCTGCGAAATGCCTCGTTCCAGCCGCCGGGCCGCATCCATGGTGCCGATGCGCCCGATGCGCGGCATGTCAGCCAGTGCCAGCCTGAGCTCGTCCCGAGACCGGAGATCCGCCATCACCCGCGCCGCCGTTTCCGGCTCGCGCGACAGGTAGGCTTCCACCTCGATGCGCCGCTGCACCTCGAGCTGATCGTCCACATAGGCGTGCAGATCGGTCTCGGTGATGGGGTCAATCGGTACGGTCATCGGATCCTCCCACAATGCGAAGAGTGGGGGTGCCCAGATGATGCTCCGGCCCCTCTTCCATTGCTCGCAAACTTGTACGGGCCCTGGCGATGCGCGACATCACGGTGCCGATGGGCACGCCCAGGGTGACGGCAGCCTCCGCATAGGAAAACCCTTCGATCGCCACCAGGTGAAGGGCCGCGCGCTGCTCTTCCGGCAAGTCCAGAAAGGCGTCGCGAACCTGGGCCAGGCGGACCGCATGGTCCTGCTCGGGGTCAATGCCGCCATCACTCGCATCGGCCGCCTGGTCCAAACGGCGCGTCTCCGCTTGGCGCGACCGAATGCGATCGACGAACATGTTGTGCAGGATCGTCATGAGCCAGGTCCGCAGGTTACGGTCCGGCCGGAAGCTCGACCGCTTCTCATAGGCCCGCACCAGCGTGTCCTGCACGAGATCTTCGGCATCCGCATCGTTCCGCGTCAACGACCGCGCATAGCGGCGCAGCGCGCCGATCTGGCCCAGGACGTCGAAACGGGACTTTCCTTGCTTCATACCCTACATACGGAGCCGACCCCGTTCCTCATCCCTCGCGCGCATGTTTTTTTTTGCAAGTCTTCCAGCATCGCCCGGTCCATTGTCAAACCGGCGGCTGACCGCTAGTTTCCACCTCCCCAAGCCACACGGGATCCAAGCCTCATGGCCAAGACCGTCTTCATCCTGAACGGCCCCAATCTCAATCTTCTGGGCAAGCGTGAGCCGGAGGTCTATGGGCGCACCACTTTGGCCGAGATCGAGCAGATGCTGACCGCCGCCGCCGGGCCTCTGGGCTTAGCGATCGACTTCCGTCAATCGAACCATGAAGGGATGCTGGTCGACTGGATCCATGAAGCCAGGGAGAGTGCGGCGGGGATCATCATAAATCCGGCCGCTTTGACCCACACCTCGGTGGCCATTCTCGACGCCTTGAAAACCTTCGAAGGGCCCATCGCCGAGGTTCACCTGTCGAATGTGCATCAACGCGAGGCGTTCCGTCACCATTCCTATGTCTCGCCGGTCGCAACCGGGGTCCTCTGCGGCTTCGGTCCCCATGGCTATAGAATGGCGCTGGACTGGATGGCCCAGCGCCTGACGTCGACGGATTAGGCTTCGGCGGCGAGTGCGGCCTTGACCTTGGGCCGCTCTGCGACGCGGTCCATATAGGCCTTCACATGGGGATATTTGCCCATGTCGAAGCCGGTATATTGGGTCCAGCGCAGGACAGTGAAGGCATAGCCATCCACGATGGTGAACTGGTCTCCCGTCAGGTACTTATTCTTCTCGAGCGCCTTGTCCATGTAACTGAGCTTCTGCTCGATGGTGCTGCGCGAATAGGCCTTGACCGCCTCGTCCACGTCCTTCTTGAACAGCGGTCCGAAGGGCTTGTGCAGCTCTGCGGAAACATAGTTCAGCCACTCGATGAGATGGTAGCGATCGAGGCTGCCCGGGGCAGGCGCGAGATGAGCCTCGGGTGCCTTGTCGGCGATATAGTTGAGGATGGCGGGATTTTCCGTCAGGACGGAGCCGTCGTCCAGGACCAGAGTGGGCACTTGGCCCTTGGGATTGATCTGAAAGAAGTCAGCCCCGCTTGCCGTTTTCTTCGTGCCGAGATTGACCTTTTCGATCTCGTGGGCGAGGCCCGCCTCGTGCAGGGCGATATGCGGCGCGAGCGAACAGGCTCCCGGTGACAAATAGAGTTTCATGATATTTCACTCAAATAGCTGATGAGGCGCAGACCTTATCACTGATGCCCGAAATAGCGGAACAGCGTCTGCTTCCACCATTCCCCGCGGATGGTCCCGAGCAGCGCCAGATTGAGATCCTCCCTCAACGGGCTCCCATTCGGCATGGCGATCGCATAGGTCTGGGTATCGAGGACGACGTCGAGCAGGTCCAAAGTCGATGAAAACTGTTGCAGGATCAGCCACGCCAGCAAGGGCCTGTCATAGACGAACGCATCGATCCGCCGCTCCTCGAGAGCCTGCAAGCCCTCTTCCACGCTGGCGAAATCCTGGTGAAGTATACTTGCTTCGTCGAGATATTCGATGGCTGCCGAGCCGCTGACGGTGCCGATCCGCTGGGCGGCCAGATCAGCCACAGTCCGGATCTCGCCATGGGATGTCCGGCCGGTGATGGCGGACACCATCGCCGCGGCGAGAAGTGTCAGAACGATGAGCGAGATCGCCATCCCCACGACGCCGAGGAAGCGAGGTGAGGTCCTTTTTCCTGGCTGTGGCGGGAGCTTTGGCTGCGGCAGCATCTCCTTGCGCGGGCGCTGCGGCGGCCCGTGCTGAAGATCCCCATCCCCGGCCTTGCCCGACTTGCGCTCGAAGGCCCAAACGAGGGTGCCGATGACCAGGACGACAGCCACCAGGGCCATGATGATCTGCATGAATCCGAATGAGCTCATCGACCGCATGATGGTCACCCAGTTGGTCTTCCCATCGATGCTGACCGCGATGCCGAGGCCCGTCGTGTAGAAGGGCTGGGTGAAATCGAGGATCCGTTCGCGCTCTGCGGTGACCGTCAGGGCCGAAACCGCGAGGTCATAGGTGCCTGTGGAGGTGCCTGCGACCAAGGCATCGATCGAAGCGGCTTCCTCGATGCGGAAATCCACCCGCATAGCGGCTGCCATCTTGCGCCACAGATCGATGCTGATGCCGCTCCAGGACCCGTCGGCGGCCTTGAGAGAAAAGGGCGGGGCAACCAGAGTGCCGACGACGAGCGGGTGGGGCGGGGCAGTGACAGCCGTTTGAGCGCGCAATGCGGGTGACGCTCCGACAAGGAGCATCACGGTTAGGGCGATCAATGCCCGACACACCTTCGCGGTCATCGTCTACGCTGCCTCTGCGTCGTGAAGCTGCGCTGATTAGCAGTCATCCGGCAAGGGCGGTAGGGTTCTTATCATTGCGGCCGTGGCCGTCCATTACTGAGCGGAGCCGACAACGTTGTTCGAGTCGTAGAACTCGACGGGGACACCCGGCTTGACCAGATGGACGAGCTCCTCCACGTCCCAGTTCGTCAGCCGGACGCAACCATGGCTGTTCGTCTTGTCGATCTTGGATGGCTCGGGCGTGCCGTGGATCCCGAAGGTGGGCTTATCCAGGCCGATCCACGTCGAACCGATCGGATTGTTGGGCCCAGGAGCGAGGCGCAGGACCTCGGTGTTCTTGCCCTGCTGGAAATTCACCTTGGGCCGATACCAATATTCCGCCTTGGTGGCGATGGCCTTCACCGCGTGCGTGCCGGCGGGGGAGGGCATGTCGGAGGACCCGATGGTGGCGGGATAGGCCACGAGCAGGCGGGCGTCGCTGCCATAACCCAAAAGCTGCTTGCGCTGCTTGTCGGCGATGAGGTGCACCACGTTCGCCTTGAAGGGTTTGCCGGTGTCGGCAATGATGATCTCGTCACCGGCATTGAAACCCGATTTCGGATTGAGCTGGCGGACCAGCTTCTCGTCCATGTGGAATTTCTCGCCGATCATTTCTTCGATGGTGCGATAGGCGATCGTCTCCATCTTCGACAGCTCGGCATAGTCTCTGGGCGTCTTTGCTACGAAGGGACCGGCGACGTCCTTCTCGGTGACGACATAGGTTCGCAGCGGCGGTGTCGTGTCCAGGCCGGCGAGCACGTCCCAGAGCTGCTGGTCGATGCGGCCGGTGATGGGAAGGCCGTGCATCTCCTGCGCCGCGGTGACCGCCTTGCGGACATTGTCGCCCCAGAAGCCATCGATCACCCCGGGCGATGCGTGAGCACGATCGAGCATGACCTGCAGCTTCAGCACGATGGGGTCCTGCTTTTCCGCCTTGAAGGGCCGCGACTGGAACACCGCTGCATTGGTGAGCGGGATCAGATCCTCGGCCGGAACCGTCTGTGCTTTGAGGTTGACGCCTGCGGCAAGGTCCTGGTCTGGCCTTTGCGGGTCGACGATCTCGGCGTCCTGAGGAATGCTTCCTGTCGTCAGGCTGGGATCCTGGCTTGCCGGCACCGTCTGAGCGGTAGCGAAGGTCATGAGGCTGGCGTAGAAACTCAAGGGGACTACAAAATATTTAACCAACTTGACCATGGCAGTTCTCGCAACCCCAAACGTGCCTGCACGAAGTAGTAAGCAGGCAAGACTCTTTCACTACTAGGGTTAAGAAACAGTTTGGCTGGCATGTGGTTCGACAGGAGGAACTGTGTACGAGGTTGACTTCATTAGGCGGTTGGAGAGCGGGCTGAAGTCTTCGCTGTCCCTGTGGAGCATCTCCGATCAGACCCAGCTCTCCCTGCTGACGGTCTCCGAGAACGCCACGTTCCGCGGCACCGAGACCGGACTGGGCCATGACATCGTCTTTCGCGTCCACCGCCCCCACTACCACACCCGCGAGGAGATCCTAGCGGAGCTCGCTTGGATCGATGCATTGCGCCAGGGGCGGACGGTCGAGACGCCTCGCCCCATCCCGCTGCGCGACGGATCGCTCGTCGCCGAATTCGACGACGAGGGCATGACGCGCCATGTGGTCGCCTTCGAATTCGTCGCGGGCCGAGAGCCGGCGCCCGGAGATGATCTGGTCGGATGGTTTGCCAAGCTGGGCGCCATCCATGCGACACTGCACGGTCACGCCAAGACGTGGCGTCGGCCGGATGCCTTCGTGCGGAAGGTCTGGAACTTCAACAGCATGCTGGGCAACGCTCCCCTGTGGGGCGATTGGCGCGACGCTCTCGGCCTCACCGTGGAGGGCCGCGAAATCCTCTCCCGCACGACGGCCTTGTTGGAGCGTCAGCTCGCGGAGATCGGCGAAGGGCCCGACGATTTCGGCTTGGTGCACGCCGATCTCAGGCTTGCCAATCTTCTCGTCGAGGGCGACCGGATGGCGCTGATCGATTTCGACGATTGCGGCTTCAGCTGGTTCCTCTACGATTTTGCCTCGGCGATCAGCTTCATCGAGCACGAGGACTATATCCCAGCGCTTGAAGCCGCCTGGATCGAGGGCTATCGCAGTGTAGCCCCGCTCTCCGAGGCGCGCGCAGAACAGCTGCCGATCTTCGTCATGCTGCGGCGGATTCTCCTCACGGCCTGGATCGCCTCTCACCGGGAGACGGAGACGGCCCAGCTCCTTGGCGACGCCTATACGCAGGGAACGGTCGCCCTCGCCTACGACTTCCTCGAGCGGTATCGAAAGGGCTGATGATGAGCCGGAAACCCCGCGAGATCCTTGCGCTCAATGCCTTTGACGCCGGCAATCCCGCGCCCCTCGCCGCCGACGTCCAGGACCTGCTCGCACGCCGCGACCGCAGCTTTGGCGCGACCTCGATGCTGTTCTACGAAGAGCCGCTGCACGTGGTATCCGCGAGCGGGGTCCATTTGCATACCGCCGACGGCAGGACATATCTCGACCTCTACAACAACGTCCCCTCGGTGGGACACTGCCATCCGCGGGTCGTGGACGCCGTGTCCCGGCAGATGGGGCTCCTGAATTCCCACACCCGCTATCTCTACGACGTGCTTCACGACTACGCCGAGCGGCTGCTGGCGACGTTTTCGGCACCGCTGACCAATGTCGCCTTCACCTGCACCGGCAGCGAGAGCAATGACCTGGCCCTGCGCCTGGCACGAGGCATGACGGGCAGCACGGGGGTCATCGTCACCGAGACGGCCTATCACGGCAATACCACTGCCGTGACCGAGGTCTCCCCCTCCTCTTACAAGCGCGGCCGCCCCCCGAGCTATGTCCGCACCATACCGGCGCCCGACGCGCGGCATTACGGCTCCGACATCGGGGCTGGCCTTGCCGCAGCCGTTACGGCAGAGATCGAGACATTGCGCAGCGAAGGCTTTGGCTTTGCCGCTTTGCTGGTGGATTCGATCTTTTCCAGCGATGGCATCTTTTCCGATCCCGCCGGCTTCCTCGCGCCTGCCGTCGCGGCTGCGCATGAGGCGGGGGGACTGTTCATCGCCGATGAGGTCCAGCCTGGTTTCGGCCGCACCGGTGACGGCATGTGGGGCTATGACAGACACGGGGTCCGTCCTGATATCGTGACGCTGGGCAAACCCATGGGCAATGGCTTCCCCATGGGAGCGGTCGTCACGCGGCCCGAGATCCTGACGCGTTTTGCGGAAGAATTCGGCTATTTCAATACGTTCGGCGGCAATCCGGTGGCCTCGGCCGCAGGCATCGCCGTGCTCGACGTGATCGCCGACGAAGGCTTGATCGACAATGCCCGAACGGTCGGAGCGCAGCTGAAGCAGGGCCTGGTCGAACTGGCCAAGGATCATGCCGGATTGGGGGAGATCCGCGGCACCGGGCTCTATCTGGGCGTCGAGATCGCGGGGGAAGGGGGCCCGGACGCCGAGGCGGCGACTCGGCTCATCAATGGCCTGCGGAGAAAGGGGATCTTGATCGGAGCGGCCGGGCGTTTCGGCAATGTGCTGAAGATCCGCCCGCCGCTCTGCCTGACGCGCGGCCATGGCGACGAATTTCTGACCGTCCTCGACGAGCTTCTCGGAGCGACTGGTCAATCATGAGGATTCAGAAAAAGAAATGGGCGCTCGGTCGGGGTCCCGAGCGCCCAGCGCTTGTGCGCATTTTGCGTCGGGAGGGGAATACCGACGCGTTTCACGGTTGTCAGTGGTCATCGAGCGGGGGGCAGATGGACCACTTTGAGAGAGAGAGGGGAACAACCGCTACCCCCCATAAATGGCCCAGCAGCTGTTGCGTTTCAATCACGATGTGAAAAAATATTTGTGATAAGGTGAATTTTTCCTGAAATAGACACCTATGCTCTTGATTTTTCTTCGAAAATAAAAATTAACGCCGGTCTTGCCCCGTATCGATATTTCGCGGAGCATTGAAGACGAAGAGCTTCGGATCGGGCGCAACGCCCGTTTCGACGTTGGAAAGCGAGATCGTCGTGCGGTTCTTGTCGCTGTCCACGATGACCCACTGAACGAGGCTTTGCTTCGTCTCGTCGAAGACGAGGATGAGCTGGCCAGGCACGAAAGCTGACTTGTCTTCCAGGGTGACGGCGACCAGATCATCCTGGCGGCGGACGTCGACGACATTGGCTTCCTGGAGCAGGTTCACCTTCGGCGCGAGGACGAGTTGCAGGGGGGTCTTGGACAGAGGGTAGAAATCGCTCTTCTCATTCTTGCGGTTGGCGACGATCACATAATCGCCATCGGACACCACGAGGAACGGGTTCGGCGGCGCATATTCGAACCGCAGCTTCCCGGGCTTGCTGATGAAGAACAGCCCCTGGGACACATGACCCTTGGGTCCCACCTGGATGAAGTCCCCCTGGATGTAATTGAAATTGTTGAAATAGTTCGAAATCGCCTGAACGGACTGCGTCTGTTCGGCGGTGAGTTTGGCGGGAGCGGCGGCGTGGGCGCGCTCCATTGACGGCGTCGTCAGGGTGAGGGCGGCACCGAGGGTGAGCGCCCCGACGGCGCACATCGCCATCCGCGTCGCGCGCTTGATTCTGTTCAACATGCTTGACCTGCTCCGTTCAATCTTCTGATTCGCGCAAACCTGTGGGCGCAAGGGCCACCTGACTGCGCCTGAGACTAATCCTCATCCGCCCGACCTTCGCCCACGAGGACGGCACGCTTTCCTGCGTGATTGGCGGCACTGATGATCCCTTCTTGTTCCATTCTCTCGACCAGGGAGGCTGCCCGGTTGTAGCCGATCTGCAGTCGCCGCTGGATATAGCTCGTCGACACCTTGCGATCCTTCAAGACGACGGCCACCGCCTGAGCATAGACATCGTCGGAATCCTCGGGCAGGCCGATATCGGAATCCGACGATCCGCCGGACTCGCTCTCCACCTCCTCGGTGATATCCTGCAGATATTCGGGCGAGCCCTGGGATTTCAAGTGCTCGACGATGCTCTCTACTTCCTGATCTGAAACAAAGGCGCCATGAAGGCGGGTAATCCTACCCCCGCCCGCCATGTAGAGCATGTCACCTTGGCCCAGCAGCTGTTCGGCACCCTGCTCGCCGAGAATGGTGCGGCTGTCGATCTTGGAGGTGACCTGGAAGGAGATGCGGGTCGGAAAATTGGCCTTGATGGTGCCGGTGATGACGTCGACGCTCGGCCGCTGCGTCGCGGTGATGATGTGGATCCCCGCCGCGCGCGCCATCTGGGCGAGCCGCTGGATGGCCCCTTCGATCTCCTTGCCCGCCACCATCATCAAATCGGCCATTTCGTCGACGATCACGACGATGAAGGGCAGCGGGGCGAGCGACATCTCCTCTTGTTCGTAGAGCGGCTCCCCGGTCTCCGGGTTGAAGCCGGTCTGCACGGTCCGGGTCAAGGTCTCACCCTTGCGCACCGCCTGCTCGACGCGTTGATTGAAGCCGTCGATGTTGCGCACCCCGACCTTCGACATCTTGCGATAGCGGTCCTCCATCTCCCGCACCGCCCATTTGAGCGCGACGATGGCCTTGCGCGGATCGGTGACCACGGGGGTCAGGAGATGCGGGATGCCTTCATAGATCGACAGCTCCAGCATCTTCGGATCGATCATGATCAGCTTGCAGCGATCCGGTGGCAGCCGATAGAGCAGCGACAGGATCATGGTATTGATCCCCACCGACTTTCCCGAACCCGTGGTTCCCGCGATCAGCAGATGCGGCATGCGGGCGAGATCGGCAAAGACGGGCTCGCCGCCGATGTTCTTGCCGAGAGCGAGAGCGAGATCCTGGTTCGTCTTCTCGAAGGCCTCTGAGGCCAGCAATTCGCGGAAATAGACGGTCTCCCGACGGGAGTTGGGAAGTTCGATGCCAATGACATTGCGCCCTGGCACGACGGCGACGCGGGCCGAGATCGCGCTCATGGAGCGCGCGATATCGTCGGCGAGCCCGATCACCCGCGAGGATTTGATGCCCGGCGCTGGTTCAAGCTCATAGAGGGTGACGACCGGACCCGGGCGCACATTGATGATCTGTCCGCGGACACCGAAATCTTCCAGCACACCTTCCAGCATCCGCGCGTTCTGCTGAAGCGCTTCGTCGGTCAGATCTGTGGGCTTGCGCTGCTGCTTTGGCTCCGCCAGCAGAGTGAGCGGCGGCAACTCGAAGGCCCGTGCGGAGGAGAAGGGGAAGGAGGGTTGCATCTCCTGCTTGATGCGCTTCCCCTGTTTGAGCGGTTTGTCCGTTCGAGTAACAAAATGGCCGCCCGGAAGCGGCTGCGGGTCGAAACTGCGCCCGTCGTCCATATCCTGCTCGTCGGCCAGGGCCTCGGCCTCGGGAAAGGCTTGGACGAGCCGCGGTTCCGCCCGCGAGCCGACGGTTGCAGGCTGCAGGTAAGGGGGCTCTTCCTCATCAGTACCGAGGAACCGGCGGCGCAATCCCTGCATCAGCCCGCCGACCCTGGGCATGATGCCGCCGGTCCGTGGCGTCCGACGAGCGCGCGGGGCGGACTGGGCGGGTCCGGCATAGGCAGGCAGCTGGCGATTTTGCAGGAGGCTCTGGCCCCGAAGAAACAGATGCGAGATGCCGCCGACCGTGCGCTCCGCACCTTCATAGGCGGTGTCGCCGAAGACGCTGGTGAGGCGCAAGACGTTTTCCGTGCGGACGGCGCAGGCATGGCACAGCAGGATGACGGTCAAGAGGGTCAGCAAGCCGCCGGCGATCGTCGCACCAAGGGAGGATCCCAGGAAGAAGCCGAAAGCCGCCGCCAGCGACTCGCCCACCAGGTCTCCCGTCATGCCGCCGAGACCGGTTGGCAGCGGCCACCCCTCGGGCTTCGCAATGAGGGTCAGCATGCCCGACGCCAGAATGGTCGTGAGGATCCACGAGATCAGCCGTCGAAAGGGCCGGGAAATGGTGAGATGGCTGAGAAGCCGCAGGCCCCAGGCCACAGGCGGCGTCACCAGGATGACGACGCCGAGACCGAAGAGCTGCATCATCATGTCTGCCGCGACGGCTCCGGGATAGCCCAGCCAATTGTCGGGGGCGGCATCGACGGCATGATTGAGGCTGGGATCCTGCACCGACCAGCTCGCAAGGCACAAGGCGGCCGCTGCCGCAGTGACGAGCAGCGTCATGCCGGCCAGCTCCGAGAGTCGGTTCCGCATGAACCGCTTCAGCCGGGCCGGTACGGGAGAATCATCTGTGTCGAGTACCCTAGTCCGCGCCATCCCGCCTCACCTGCATTTGCAACTGCAGCTCGGAAAGGCACGCATGGGTCACGCCGATTACACCCTGTCGCGAGGAGCTTACCCGGCGATACGGCTCTCTTCGAAAGAAAATCGGAGGATCCGTGCTGCCATTGCCGTCAACCTGACCATGGAGCGAACGTGGTTAAGAAGCGGTTAAACAAGGCCGATGGCAGGACGGATCTGGTCTCTTTTTGGCAAGTGATTTCCCCTGTCGTCAAAGCAAACCCCGGGATTGGAAGGGGAACCAATCCCGGGGTTTCCCCAGAGGGGATCAGGCGCTGATGGCTGGAGACATCTTCGCCTGACGCAGTTTCGTGGGCGACTTACGGCACCACTTCGCCGTGGAGGTTCAGGTCGAGACCTTCGACTTCCACTTCGCGGCTGACACGCAAGCCGATCACCAGGTCGATGACCTTGAGGATCACGAACGTCGCCACGGCGCACCAGATGACGGTGGCGGCAATGCCGTAGAGCTGCGTGCCGATCTGGCCCACATTCCCTTCGAGGGCACCGGCCGTGCCGCCGATGGCCTCGACGGCGAAGACACCGGTCAGGATTGCGCCGACGATGCCGCCGACACCATGGATGCCGAAAACGTCGAGGGAGTCGTCATAGCCGAGCATCGGCTTGAGCACCGTGGCGGCCCAGAAGCATGCGGCACCGGCGACCAGGCCGATCACCAGGGCTCCGCCGAAGCCGACAAAGCCGCAAGCAGGTGTGATGGCCACAAGACCGGCCACCGCGCCCGAGATGATGCCGAGCACGCTCGGACGCTTGTGGAACATCCATTCCGCGAACATCCAGGCCAGCCCGGCGGCAGCTGCCGCGATCTGGGTGTTGGCCATGGCGATGCCGGCGGTCTCGTTGGCCGCGACGGCCGAGCCCGCATTGAAGCCGAACCAGCCGACCCACAGCAAGGAGGCGCCGATGACGCTGAGCACCAGATTATGCGGGATCATCGGCTCGCTGGGATAACCGACGCGCTTGCCGAGGACGAGGCAGGCCACCAGGGCTGCAACACCGGAGTTGATGTGGACGACCGTGCCGCCGGCGAAGTCGAGAACGCCGTCACCCATGAGGAAGCCGCCGCCCCAGACCCAATGGCAGATCGGCGCATAGACGACGATCAGCCAGATGCCCAGGAACCATAGCAGTGCCGAGAACTTCATGCGGTCGGCGAAGGCGCCGCAGATCAGCGCAGGCGTGATGATCGCGAAGGTCATCTGGAAGGTCATGAAGACTGTTTCCGGAATCGTGCCGCTGAGCGAGGCCTTCTCCACGCCCGCCAGGAAGAACTTGCTGAAGCCGCCGACATAGGCGTTCAGGCTGCCGCCATCGGTGAAGGCGAGGGAATAGCCCACCACCATCCAAAGGATCGAGATAAGACAGGCCGCCGCGAAGCTCTGCATGAGCGTCGAGAGGATGTTCTTTTTGCGCACCAGTCCGCCATAGAACAGCGCGAGTCCCGGAATCGTCATCATCAGCACGATGACGGTCGAGACGAGCATCCAAGCGGTGTTGCCGGTGTCTATCGTGGGAGGAGGCGTGGCCGTAGTCGCGTCCTGCGCGAAGACCGGGATCACTGCCATCCCGAGGCTGAGTGCGATGGTGGCTAGAGCCGCCGTTGTCTTCTTGAATGGTTGCATGGCTGTTTGAACTTCCCCTTTGCGCACCGTTTCGACGGAACGGATACCCCGATGCGCTTGCTACGACCGTAGTGAGGGAATCAACCTTCGTGCCACATTGAAGACAAAATCTATAAGCCTGGGGAATCAACCGCTTAACAGATGAGTCGAGCAGCTGGCATCCCGACAACCTGCGGGTTCTGCCTAAAAATTGACCAGTACACCTCATGCCTGCGCAAAAAATATACTGCCATCCACGAGATTGATCTCCACCTCGCTCGCTGCCACTGTCGGCCGGAGATAGATAGTCACGTGAAAGGACCGTCATGACGGTGAGAGAGACCGGCGCTATGGCGCTCGACATTCCCCGCGAGGAGCCTCTTGGGGACCGCTTGGAGGCGTATCTCGCCAAATGCGAGGAGAAGCTCGGCTTTGTCCCGAACGTGCTGCGAGCCTATAGCTTCAGCCCCGCGAAGCTCCAGGCCTTTGCCGATATGTATAACGACCTGATGCTGGGCGCCTCAGGGCTCACGAAGCTCGAGCGGGAAATGATTGCCGTTGTCGTGAGCTCCTCCAATCATTGCTACTATTGCCTCTCGGCACATGGGGCTGCGGTACGGCAGCTGTCGAACGATCCTGCCCTTGGCGAAATGCTCGTGATGAACTATCGGGCAGCAGATCTGGACCCGCGGCGCAAGGCCATGCTGGATTTTGCCGTGAAGCTGACGGAACGGCCCGACGAGATCGAGGAAGCGGACCGGCAGGGTCTCAGGGACGGCGGCTTCAGTGACCGGGATATCTGGGACATCGCGGCCACCGCCAGTTTCTTCAACATGTCGAACCGCATGGCCGCCGCAATCGACATGCGGCCAAACCCGGAATATCGGACCCTGGCGCGATAGGGCGCCCTACAGCCAGCCTTTATGCTTGAAGTAGAAATACGGCATGATCGCGGTGAGGATCATGAGGCCAATGGCGAAGGGATAGCCGAACTGCCATTCCAGCTCCGGCATGACGGAGAAATTCATACCGTAGATGGAGGCGATGAGGGTTGGGGGCAGGAAGACGACCGCGGCCACTGAGAAGATTTTGATGATCCCGGTCTGCTCGATGTTGATCATCCC
The DNA here is from genome assembly GCF_007474605.1 of Rhodoligotrophos appendicifer. NCBI lineage: Bacteria > Pseudomonadati > Pseudomonadota > Alphaproteobacteria > Hyphomicrobiales > Rhodoligotrophaceae > Rhodoligotrophos > Rhodoligotrophos appendicifer. The sequence continues at coordinate 641,943 of NZ_VHKL01000001.1, forward strand.
CAAAGTGGCATCCAGCAGGAAGTTGATGTTGCTGGTGAGAAACAGCGCGTGATCCGACAGGGCGAGAACGTCGCGGGCGACGGTCTTGAAGTTGCGCGCGAGGGCCTTGTCGGCCTTCTGTTCGGCCGGCCGGATCAGGAAGGCGCTCAGCCGTGTCAACGTCAACAAGCTCTCGCGCACGCGGCTGACCAGCACCTGGCTCGTGCCAACCCGGCGTAAAATGTCCTCGTAATCGATCCCGCGGTGGGTCTTGCCGGCATTGCGGGGCGAGAAGATCTCATGGGCGACCTTGTCGAGATTGCGCTGGGTCGCCTCGAGCAGATCCGCCAGCCGGTCAGAGATGGCATCCAGCAATCCCGCCAGGATGCCTTCGCCGCTGATATTGGAGAAGCCCTGCCGCTGACACATCATCGCGAAATTGCGAAAGGGAAGTGGATCCGAATAGCGGATCGTCACCAGACGATGACCGACCAGGATGAAGGTCACGGGGTCGAGACCAGGCGTATCGGTATCGGCCTTGGACAGGACCGCAGCCGTCAGGAAATAGGCATTGTCTTCCTGGTACAGCCGGCTCGACGCCTCGATTTCCGACATCTCCTCATGGGTCGGGAGTTCCACCTTGAGGGCGACCTCGACACAACGCTCCTCCTCGGCCGTCGGACTGAGGAGATCGACCCAGATCACGGTGTCGGGGAGGGGGTCGCCCGGATTCCAGCTTACTCGCGTCAAAGTGCCCGTGGCCGTGGTCATATAGGCGTTGATCATGTGCCGGATCCGTAACGCAGGACAGGGAAACGAAGCTTCGGTGGGTCGTCTAGACCAACGTCACCGAAGCGCCAATGTATTTGTCCTCCCGGATGAATTTATGACGGGCGCAACGCGAAGGCCACACTTGCGGCAAAAAGCAAATCGGCCCACGGGCCGATCCTACCTTTAGGTAAACAAATCCTGTACAGCTCGCGGCGATTTCCGAGGAAACGAGAATGTCGAGGATCGTACAGGGCTTCGGGCTGGCAATGGTCGCAGTGCTCGGCCTTTTGTTGTCCGGCTGCGGCATCAACACCATCCCCACCTATGAGGAGCAGGCGAAGGCGGCCTGGAGCGAGGTGTTGAACCAATATCAGCGCCGCGCCGACCTCGTGCCCAACCTCGTGGAGACGGTGAAGGGTTATGCGGCGCAGGAGAAGGACGTCCTGACCTCCGTCGTCGAGGCCCGCGCCAAGGCGACACAAATCACTCTTCCGCCCGAGGCGCTGAGCAATCCTGAGCTGATGAAGCAGTTCCAGGACAATCAGGCGGCATTGAGCAGCGCCCTGTCCAGGCTGCTCGCGGTCGTCGAGGCCTATCCCGACCTGAAGTCGAACCAGAATTTCCTGGCGCTCCAGTCGCAGCTCGAAGGCACGGAGAACCGCATCGCCATCGCCCGCCGCGACTACATCGAAGCGGTGCGGAAATACAATACGGAGCTCCGGACCATTCCCGGACGGTGGTGGGCCGCGGTCTTCTACTCCGACGCAAAGCCCATGGCGACGTTCGACATTCCGGCGGAGCAGCAGCAAGCTCCCAAAGTCCAGTTCAACTGAGGTCGCTGTCATGTCCGACATCGGCGAAATCGCCCCTGCCCATCGCCTCCCCTTCTGGCGCTCCTTCGTCTATTTCGTCATGTCCATCGTGGCCGCGACCTTCTGGTTCGGCCTCTGTTATGCCGCCCCGAGCTTCCCGGCTCTCACCGGTCGGGTGGTCGACCAGACGGCCATGCTCGATGCCCCGGCAACGGCAGCGGTCACAGCCAAGCTCGCGGCGCTTGAACAGAAGACGGGCGTCCAGCTTGTCGTCGCGATCCTGCGGGATCTCCAGGGCTACGAAATTCGCGACTACGGCTATCAGCTGGGTCGCTTCTGGCAGCTGGGTCAGAAGGACAAGAACAACGGCATCCTGCTCCTGATCATACCCTCCCAGAACAATGTCGCCATCGAGGTGGGCTACGGGCTCGAACCCGTGCTGACCGATGCGACGTCTCGCGTGATCATCGAGAATGCGATCATCCCCAACTTCCGAGCCGGCAATTTCGCGGCCGGGGTCGAGGCCGCCATCGACGACATCACCAAGGTGGTGAGCGGCGAGGCCCTGGAGGTTCGGCCGCAGGCCGTTCAAGACGATCGCAGCTTCAGCGAAGAGGACATCCTCCCGCTGATCTTCATCCTGTTCGTGGTCTTCATCATCCTGATGTCGTCGCGCGGTAGGCCGGGAGGCCGTCGTGGCGCCCGCTGGGGGACCGGCGGCTTCGGGTCGTCCTCCGGTGGCTTCGGCGGCTCCAGCGGCGGCTTTTCGGGTGGTGGCGGAAGTTTCGGCGGCGGCGGCGCCTCCGGCCGCTGGTAATGCTCGCCGCAGGTGACATGGCGCGCATCAATGCGGCGATCACCGCGGCCGAAAAGCGCACCAGCGGTGAGATCGTCATCGTCCTGGCGCATCAGAGCGACGACTATGTCCATGTGCCGATCCTCTGGGCAAGTCTGATCGCCCTGGTCGCACCCCTGCCTCTGATCTACCTGACCACCCTCGGCCTGGTCGACATCTACACCCTGCAGCTCGCGACGTTCCTGGTGCTGGCGCTGCTGTTTGAGCTGTCCTTCATCCGACCGCATCTGATCCCGCGGCGGCTTCAGGCCCTGCGCGCCCATCAGCGTGCCGCGGAGCAGTTTCTGGCCCGCAACCTTCATACGACGAGCGGCCGCACCGGCGTGCTGCTGTTCATCTCCCTCACCGAGCGCCATGCAGAAGTGCTCGCCGACGAGGGGATCTCTTCCAAGGTGGCGGTGGGGACCTGGCAGGAAATCGTCAGGCGCCTGACGATCCGCATCGGCAGCGGCAACCTCGCGGATGCCATAACCGCCGCCATCGACGAATGCGGTACGGTGCTGGCTGCAAGCTTTCCCCCGGAAGCCGGCGATCGCGACGAACTGCCGAACCACCTCATCGTCTTGTGACGCTTCTGTAACGGCTGCTTCGGGGCTTAACTGCCTTGCGAGAAGAAGGCGCCGAGCCGGATCTGGATGTTGTCGGCCACCTCGTGCGCCGCCCGCTGCTGCGCATTGCGCAGCGCCTGCAGGTTGGCAAATTCGGATTGAACGCGATCATAGGAGACGCGCGAGAAGGTCTGTCCCTCGAGGATCTGGGCGCCGGAGCCGAGGTCGATCAGCGCATAGCTTGACTTCAAGGTATAGGCGCGCCGGTTCACATCGGTATTCTTTTCGATCGAGACGTCGAACTCGTCCTGGGCCACGCTGAAATCGAGGCGATACCGCTCGTTCTGGCCCTGGCCCACCGGAGCGATCTTTTCGAGCAGGGCATTGCGGACGAGTTGCCCGACACGGCTCTGCTTCTCCGGAATCCCGATGCCCGCCAATGTCAGCGCCACGGAAGAGCCGTCGGCCTGGGTCGCATACATCGGCTTGAAGCCGCAGCCGGACACACCGAGTGCGGCTATGCCGACCATCGCCACGAGCCCCGCTCGCCAGCTATTCCCCAAGAGCTATCCCCTTCGTGCTAGCCCGCTACGACGTTGACGATCCTGTCGGGCACGACAATGACCTTCCGAACCGCCAACTCTCCGATTGCCCGCCGGACATTATCCAGGTTAAGGGCCGCCGCTTCAATCTGATCCTTCGGAGCCCCCCGTGGAATTGTCAGATCGTCGCGACGCTTCCCATTAACCTGGACTGCAATGGTTACCGTATCGTCGACGATGAGGGACGGCTCGGGCTTTGTCCATTGCGTCTCGGCAAGCATGGTCTCATGCCCCAGAAGCTGCCAGCACTCCTCCGTGAGATGCGGCATCATCGGATTGGCGATCTGACACAGGATGTCTGCCGCCTCCCGCAAGGCCCAGGCCGTGTCGGGGGCGAGCCCCTCCGCGCGCACCATAGGCTGCAGGCTGTTCACCAACTCGTAAATGCGCGCAATGGCACGATTGAAACGGAGGCCCTCGATATCCTGCGCCACGGCCTGCAGGGCCTTGTGGGCCGCCCGGCGGATGTCGGTGGCCGGCGCCCCGAAGCTGTCGGGAACGGCTCCTTGAGCGGTGGTTGCCTCGACGATCTCGCTCACCAGACGCCAGAAGCGCTGAACGAAACGGAAGGAGCCCTCGACGCCGGCCTCCGTCCATTCCATGTCCCGCTCGGGCGGCGTGTCGGAGAGCATGAACCAGCGCGCCGTATCGGCGCCGAACTCCTCGATGATCGATACGGGATCGACCACGTTGCGCTTCGACTTGGACATGGATTCGATCGAGCCGACGGTGACCGGTTCACCGGTCTTGATATGCACGGCGCCCGTCTCCGATTTCACCACCTCCTCCGGGAAGAGCCAGCGGCCAGCCTGGTCCTTGTAGGTCTCGTGCGTGACCATGCCCTGGGTGAAGAGGCCGGCAAAGGGCTCCTCGAGATGCATGTGCCCGGTCTTGGTCATGGCGCGGACATAGAAGCGCGAATAGAGCAGATGCAGGATCGCGTGCTCGACACCGCCGATATACTGATCGACGGGCATCCAGTATTTGGCGGCCTCCTCCGACACCGGCAGATCGGCATGCGGCGACACGAAACGGGCGAAGTACCAGGAACTGTCGACGAAGGTGTCGAACGTGTCGGTCTCGCGCGTGGCCTTGCCGCCGCAGGTCGGGCAGCTCACATGCTTCCAGGTCGGGTGATGATCCAGCGGATTGCCCGGCTTGTCGAAACTCACGTCCTCGGGCAGCACGACCGGCAGATCCTGCTTGGGCACGGGCACGATGCCGCAGCTTGGACAATGGATGACGGGAACCGGACATCCCCAATAGCGCTGGCGCGATACGCCCCAATCCCGCAGGCGGAAATTCACCATGCGGCTGCCGATGCCCATCTCCTCCATGCGGCGCGCCACTTCGGCCTTGGCTTCGGCAACGCTCATGCCGTTGAGGAAGTCGGAATTGATCAGCACGACGGAATCGCCCTCGGTGTCGAGGAAGGCCTCGTCGCCGATGGTGAAGGTTGCGGGATCGACATCGCGCGGCGCCACCACCGGGATGACGTCCAGGCCATATTTGCGGGCGAAGTCCAGATCGCGCTGATCATGGGCGGGGCAGCCGAAGATGGCGCCCTCGCCATAGCCCATGAGCACGAAATTGGCGGCATAGACGGGCAGACGGACGCCCTTCCGGAACGGATGGCGCGCATAGAGCCCCAGGAACACGCCCTTCTTCTCGGCGCGCTCGATGACCTCTTCGCTGGTGCCGAGCGCCGCGACCTCTGCCCGGAAGGAGGCGATCTCGTTGGAGCCCTGTGAAAGCTTCTTCGTCAGCTCGTGATCGGCCGCCAGCGCACAGAAGCTGGCCCCGAAGATCGTGTCGTGGCGTGTGGTATAGACGGTCAGCTGCTCGTTGAGCGGTGTCCCGTCCTCGCGCTCCAGGTCGAAGGAGAAGCGCATGCCTTCCGAGCGCCCGATCCAGTTGCGCTGCATGAGGCGCACCTTCTCGGGCCACCGCTCCAAGGTGTCGAGGGCGTCCAGGAGCTCCTGGGCATAATCGGTGATCTTGAAGAACCACTGCGCCAGTTCGCGCTTTTCGACGGCCGCTCCCGAGCGCCAGCCCTTCCCGTCGATGACCTGCTCATTGGCGAGGACGGTGTGGTCGACCGGGTCCCAGTTCACCATGGAGACTTTGCGCTCGACGAGTCCCGCTTCCATGAAGTCGATGAACATCGCCTGCTCGTGGCGGTAATATTTCGGATCGCAGGTTGCGAGCTCCCGCGACCAGTCCAGCGACAGCCCCATCAGCTTCAGCTGCCCGCGCATCGTGTCGATGTTTTCGTAGGTCCATTTTGCCGGATGGATGCCCCGCTCGATGGCGGCATTCTCGGCCGGCATGCCGAAGGCGTCCCAGCCCATGGGGTGCAGCACATTATAGCCCTGGGCGCGCATGTAGCGGGCGGTGACGTCGCCCATGGTGTAGTTGCGCACATGCCCCATGTGGATCTTGCCCGAGGGATACGGAAACATCTCGAGCACGTAGTATTTCGGCTTGTCCGAAATTTCCGCAGCCTCGAAGCTGCGGTGATCGTCCCATTTCTGGCGCCAGCGGGGCTCGCTGTCGCGCGGATTGTAGCGCTCCATCGGGGATGCCTTGTCTCGGGCCGTCCGCCTCAACCGGAAAGGCGGCGTGGGTGCTGGACTTACACGCACTTGATTGGCGTCGCAAGGTCGGCTTTAGCTAGGGCGCCACGCAAGAAGGACCATCATGACACTGCTTTCCGGCCATATCAGTCACCCCGGCCTCGCCGATGTCCTCACCCGGATCGACACGGCCGCCAGGCAGGCGGGTCGGAGCCGCGACGAGATCACGCTGATCGCTGTCTCCAAGACCTTCGATGCCCCCGACATTCGACCCGTGCTGGAGGCCGGCCAGAGGGCCTTCGGCGAAAACCGGGTGCAGGAGGCCAAGGGCAAATGGCCGGCCCTGCACGACGCGTTCCCGGGCGTCGAAGTGCATCTCATCGGTCCCCTGCAGACGAACAAGGTGAAGGAGGCCGTCGCCCTGTTCGACGCCATCCACACCCTCGACCGCCCGAAGCTGGCGGGGGAGCTGGCCAAGGAGATCGCCAAGCAGGGCCGCGCGCCTAAACTCTTCATCGAGGTGAACACGGGCGGCGAGCCGCAGAAAGCCGGTATCCTGCCCGAGGCGACCGATGCCTTCGTGACCCAGTGCCGACAGGAATTCGGGCTGACGATCGAGGGCCTCATGTGCATTCCCCCGGTCGACGAGGAGCCGTCGCTCCACTTCGCCCTGCTGGACAAGATCGCCAGACGCAACGGCCTCCCTGGCCTCAGCATGGGCATGAGCAGTGATTTCGAGGTCGCAGTAGCATTCGGGGCGACCCACGTCAGGGTGGGAAGTGCGATTTTCGGGAGTAGGAGTTACGCTGGGTAGATAGGATTTCCCCACACACCGCCGCGGGGTCCTAAGGCGACCCATGTCGCAATCCGCGTGCTCTCCGTCGCTCAGCCTTGTGCCTGGGATGGCACGTTCCCTATGCTGCGGATCGATCGAGGGAACTCAAGACAGGGCAGTCATTCATGAAGAGCCAAGCGCGCGTGGTGGTCATCGGCGGCGGTGTGGTCGGCGTGTCCACGCTCTACCATCTGGCCAAGAAAGGCTGGTCCGACGTCGTGCTTGTCGAGCGCAAGGAGCTCACCTCCGGATCGACCTGGCATGCCGCCGGCCTGCTCCCGCTGTTCAACATGAGCTACTCGGTGGGCCAGATCCACAAATACTCGGTCAAGCTCTACAAGACCCTGGAGGAGGAAACGGGCCAGCATGTAGGCTTCCGCCAGGTCTCCAACATTCGGCTCGCCCGGACCAAGGATCGCTGGGACGAGTTCATGTATTATGCCGGCATCGCCAAGACCCTCGGCATCACCGTCAATGTCCTCACCCCTGCCCAGGTCAAGGAGATCTGGCCGCTGGTGAACACCGACACCCTGATCGGCGCGATCCAGCACCCGGATGACGGCTACATCCAGCCCGCCGACCTGACGCAGGCGCTGGCCAAGGGCGCGCGCTCGCGGGGCGCCGAGATCTACCGCAACACCACCGTCACCGGCATCGAGCAGCAGAAGGATGGCACCTGGCTGGTGAAGACCGACAAGGGCGACATCGCAGCCGAGCATGTGGTGTCCGCCAGCGGCAACTTCGCCCGGAAGACCGGCGCGATGGTGGGCGTCGACGTGCCGGTGATCCCTGTGGAGCACCAGTACATCGTCACCGAGCCGCATCCCGAGATCGTGGCGCGCCAGAAGGCCGGCTTGCCCGAAATGGGGGTTCTCCGCGAATCCGACAGTTCCTGGTACATGCGCGAGGAGAATGGCGGTCTACTGCTCGGTCCTTATGAGGTCGGCGCACCCGCCTGCTATGTGGACGGGCCGAGCGAGGACTCCGAATTCGAGCTGTTCCAGGAGGATCTCGAGCGGCTCGAGCCCTATATCGAGACCGCCATCACCCGGGTGCCGGCCTTCGGCGAAGTCGGCATCAAGAGGGTCTATAACGGCGCCATCGCCTATACGCCGGACGGCTCCCCCATCATCGGCCCGGCCTGGGACGTGAAGAATTTCTGGCTGAACGAGGGCCATTCCTTCGGCGTAACCGCGGCCGGCGGCGCCGGCTGGCAGCTGGCGGAGTGGATCGTCGATGGCGAGCCCACCATCGACATGATGGGCGTCGATCCCCGCCGCTTCGGGCCCTATGCCACCCGTGGCTACCTCAAGACCAAGAATGAGGAGGCCTATGCAAATGTGTTCACCGTCCATTACCCCGACGAGGAACGCGCCGCCGCCCGGCCCCTGAAGCGCACTCCCTGCTACGACCGGATGAAGGACCTCGGCGCCGTCTTCGGCTCGGTCTATGGCTGGGAGCGTCCCAACTGGTTTGCACCGAAGGGCTTGGCTCTGAGCGCGGCCGAACTCGACCAGCCCGACACGCTGCTCCATGAGAACCATGCCCCGGTGAAGCCGGGCGAGCCGGTGCGGGAGAAATATGCCTTCCGCCGCTCCAACTATTTCGAGCATGTCGGCCGCGAAGCGCGCCATGTGCATGAAAAGGTGGGCCTGCTGGACATGTCCGCCTTCGCCAAGTTCGAGGTCTCGGGGCCCGGCGCGGAAGCCTGGCTCGATTATCTCGTCGCCAATCGCATTCCGAAGAAGATCGGCCGCATCGCCCTCACCCACATGCTGTCGAAGAATGGCGGGGTGCGGTCGGAATTCACGATCTTCCGGGCTGGGCCGCAAAGCTTCTATCTGGTCTCGGCCGGCGCCTTCGAGCGCCACGACTTCGACTATCTGCAGAAGAACCTGCCCACCGACGGCAGCGTGCGCCTGTCGAAGGTGACGACGCAATATGGCGTGCTGGTGCTCGCCGGTCCGCGCTCGCGCGACGTGCTCGCGAAGGTCACGGATGCGGATCTCTCCAGCCCCAAATTTCCCTGGCTGTCCGGCCAGTTCATCAATGTCGGCATCGCCTCGGCACTGGCGATCCGGGTGAATTTCGTCGGCGAGCTCGGCTGGGAGCTGCATCACCCGATCGAGATGCAGAACACCATCTTCGACACCGTGATGGAAGCAGGCGCCGAATTCGACATCAAGCCCTTCGGCATCCGCGCCATGGACAGCCTGCGGCTGGAGAAGTCCTACCGGTTGATCCCGCGCGAGTTGTCGATCGAATATTCGGCCATCGAATCCGGCCTCGAGAAGTTCGTGAACCTCAACAAGGCCGACTTCATCGGCCGCGACGCATTGACGAAGTGGCAGGCGGAAGGGTTCAAGAACCAGTTCGTCACCATGGAGGTCCACGGCGTCACCGATGCCGATGCCCGGGGGTCCGAGGCGATCTATCGCGATGGCAGGCTGGTGGGCCGCGCCACGTCCGGCGGCTATGGCTGGCGCCTGGGGAAATCCCTGGCGCTCGCCATGGTGCCGCCGGAGATGGCGGCGCTGGGCACCGAGTTCGAAATCGAGATCCTGGGACGGCGCCACAAGACGACGATCATCCCCGAGTCACCCTTCGACCCTGAGAACGAGCGGCTGCGGGGGTAACGGCCCTCTCCCCACCCAGTCGGTCATCCCGGCCGAAGCGAAGCGCAGAGCCGGGATCCCGGACAGCACAGGGATCCCGGGGGAATTGCTCCACCGGTTGATCGCTAAGGACATTCAGGAAGACTTAGCAGGTTGTTCGGCTCATCCCGATCGGGTTCTGTCTTGAGATACTTGTTACCGTAAGGACTGAGTGCAACTATAACCCATACGCTTTTGCCTCCCGCGCTTACAAAAAAACGCCATTCGCCGCTTTCTATCAGGCCAATTGCTTGAGGTTGCGTGATCTTCCACTGCTTGGGCGTAGCACCCCCTACATGGGTAATTCGCTCGTAGGGATTATATCTATCCTGTTTGTTGATGCAGGAGATTTGAGCTGTTTGTGTCAACTTCAATCCTTTCCAAAGGGCTGCCGCGACAACGCTTGGGCTGGACGAAGGATTCTGCTTCCCCTAAGGTAAATCTGCGTGACTAGGGGTCTATCCTGGTCCTGCCGCAAGTTTGATTGCGGATCTAAGCTCGCGGTGTTGGGGTTGCCGCCCCGGCACCGCGTCAGCGAATCGCTGTAGTTGTATTTTATGAATAATTTACGCGTTTAGCGAGTCTTGGTTGTCAACAACCCATTGACGTTTAGTTTGCTGGCAAATGAACTGTGCGGTCGACCTCTCCCACAAGGGGAGAGGTAAGGAAAGGCTCACCCCGCCTTCTTCTTGTTCGCCCTGTTGTTCACGAGGTCGTCCACCACCGCGGGGTCGGCCAGCGTGGAAGTGTCTCCCAGATTGCTGAAATCGTCCTCGGCGATCTTGCGGAGGATGCGGCGCATGATCTTGCCGGACCGGGTCTTCGGCAATCCCGGTGCGAACTGGATCATGTCGGGTGAGGCGATGGCGCCGATTTCGGTGCGCACCCATTGCCGGAGTTCCGCCCGCAGCTCCTCGCCGCCCTGCTCGCCCGACATCAGCGTGACGTAGCAGTAGATGCCCTGGCCCTTGATGTCGTGGGGGAAGCCGACCACGGCGGCCTCGGAGACCTTGGGATGGGCTACGAGGGCGGATTCGACCTCGGCTGTGCCCATGCGATGGCCGGAGACGTTGAGCACGTCGTCGACGCGGCCGGTGATCCAGTAATAGCCGTCCTCGTCCCGACGGCAGCCGTCGCCGGTGAAATACTTGCCCTTATAGGTCGAGAAATAGGTCTGCACGAAGCGCTCGTGATCGCCATAGACCGTGCGCATCTGGCCCGGCCATGAGTCGAGGATCACGAGATTGCCTTGGGTCGCGCCGTCCAGGATGGTGCCTTCGCCGTCGACGATGGCCGGCTCGATGCCGAAGAAGGGCAGGGTCGCAGACCCCGGCTTCAGGTCGGTCGCGCCAGGCAGCGGCGTGATGAGGATGCCGCCGGTCTCGGTCTGCCACCAGGTATCGACGACGGGACAGCGATTGTCGCCCACCACCCGGTAATACCACTCCCAGGCCTCGGGGTTGATCGGTTCGCCGACGCTGCCGAGAAGCCGCAAGCTCGAGCGGCTGGTCTTCTTCACGAAGTCGTCGCCGGCACCCATCAGCGCGCGGATGGCGGTGGGCGCGGTGTAGAAGATATTGACCTTGTGCTTGTCGATCACCTGCCAGAAGCGCGAGGCGTCGGGATAATTCGGCACGCCCTCGAACATGAGCGTCGTGGCGCCATTGGCCAGCGGTCCATAGAGGATGTAGCTGTGGCCGGTCACCCAGCCCACGTCCGCCGTGCACCAGTAGATGTCGTCCTCATGATAGTCGAAGACGTAGTGATGGGTCATCGAGGTATAGACGAGATAGCCGCCGGAGGTGTGCAGCACCCCCTTGGGGCTTCCCGTCGATCCCGAGGTATAGAGGATGAACAGCGGATCCTCTGCGCTCATCTCCTCGGGCGGACAGTCGGCCGAGGCCTTCGCCACCTCCTCGTGATACCAGAGGTCACGGCCGCCATGCCACTCCACCGGCCCGCCGGTATGGCGCACGACCAGCACCGTCTCGCTTCCCTGGGTCCGCTGCAGAGCCTTGTCGGTGTTCGCCTTCAGCGGCACCTTCTTGCCGCCGCGCAGGCCTTCGTCGGCGGTGATGATGAAACTCGACTTCGCGTCTTGAATGCGGCCGGCCAGCGAATCCGGCGAGAAGCCGCCAAAGACCACGGAGTGGACCGCACCGATGCGCGCGCAGGCCAGCATCGCATAGGCCGCTTCGGGGATCATCGGCAGATAGATCGTGACCCGATCGCCGCGCTTGACCCCGTTATTCTTCAGGACATTGGCGAATTTGCACACATGGCCATGCAGCTCGCGATAGGTGATGTGCTGGGAATTCTTGGGATCGTCTCCCTCCCAGATGATCGCCACCTTGTCGCCGCGCGTCGCCAGATGCCGGTCGATGCAATTGGCGCTGACATTGAGCGTGCCGTCCTCGTACCATTTGATCGAGACGTCCGGATAATCGTAATTGACGTTCTTGATCTTGCTGTAGGGCTTGATCCAGTCGACGCGTTTGCCGTGCTCGCCCCAGAAGGCCTCCGGATCGGCGACCGAGTCCGCATACATGCGATCGTAATCCGCCTTGTTGACATAGGCGCGGCTCTTCCAGGCATCCTGAACCGGATGAAACTTTTCGTCGGACATAGTGCCCCTTCCTCCCAACGGCTTCTTGGCCCTGATTATGAGCCGTGGCGCTGCAGCCGACAAGATAGGCTAAAGGTCACGTCGCGGGATCGGCAAGGCGCCAGACGGAGGTGCGCTTGACTTCCGAATCCTCGAGGTCCCGGCTCACCTGGATCTGATATTCCGCCAGCTTTTCGAGGCGATCGCGCGGCAGATAGGCACGGCCGGGATCGCCCAGCAGAACGAGTGTGCCTTCAGCGCGATACGCCTCCAGCCAGGCGAGCACCTTCTCTGCCAGCGGCTTTTCATAGCAGATGTCACCCGCGAGAATGATGTCGTAGGGCAGCCGCGGCAGGCCCAGTATGTCCTCGCAGCGGACCCGGATCGACACGTCGTTGGCCGCAGCGTTGAGCGTGATGGCGGCGGCCGCAAAGGCATCGATGTCGGCAGCGCAGACGGAGGCCGCACCGGCCAATGCGGCGGCGATGGCCACCACGCCGGATCCGGCGCCGAAATCCAGCACGTGTCGGCCGGCGACGATGTCGGGAGTGTCGAGGATGTAGCGGGCCAAGGCCTGACCGCCTGCCCATGCAAAGGCCCAATAGGGTGGCGGAAGGCCGATCTGCTCGAGCTCCTCCTCCGTCTTCGTCCAAAGGGGGAGTGCTTCATGCGCCAGATGCAATCGGATCGAGGGAGCATGCGGAACCGGCAGAAGCTCCGTATTCGACTGCACGAACATATGGGCGTGATTGCCCGCAGAGGCGGGCGGGGCAGGCTCAGATACCGAACTCACAGCTCACCTCGCCTCCGCCAATTCCTGACTTATGCCATGGCGGGGCGGGTGAGTCTCGCGCAGCTTGGGCCTCAGAGGGTCCAGCGGCGCAGCTGCTGGGAGATGATGTCGATGATCGAAATGCTGACGACCACGATGATCATCACCGCCGCCGTCTCGGAATAGTAGAAACCGCGGACATATTCCCACAGGATCTGGCCGATCCCGCCGGCGCCGACAATGCCCAGCACGGTGGCCGAGCGCACATTCGTCTCGAAGCGGTAGAGCGAGTAGGAGATCCACAGCGGCACCACCTGCGGCACGACCCCGTAGATGATCTCCTGCAATTTACTGGCCCCGGTCGCGCGAATGGCCTCCACAGGGCGCGGATCGATGGCCTCAACGGCCTCCGAGAACAGCTTGGCCACGATGCCGGTGTTGTGGATGAACAGGGCCATGACGCCGGCAAAGGGTCCGAGCCCCACGGCGACGACGAAGAGCAGCGCAAAGACCATCTCGTTGATGGCGCGGCAGGCATCCATCACGCGCCGGATGGGCTGGGCAATCCAGACCGGGGTGATGTTTTCAGAGCTCAGCAGTCCAAAGGGGATGCCGAGCACAACGGCGAGCACCGTTCCCCAGACCGCGATCTGGATGGTGACCACCATCTCCGAGACATAGAGCCGCCAATCCTTGAAGCTCGGGCTGAGGAAACCCCCGGCAAACGACCCCATATTGTCTGCGTCAGTGAACAGATGCGTCCACAGATACATCTCTGTCGGCGACCAGCTCCAGGCGAGCAACGCCGCAAGCGCGATCCATATGCCCCAGGTCCGAATCCTATGGCTCAGCGGCTCGCGTGGGATCTCCACGGCAGGTCGGGTTGGTCGGATGTCGCTGAGGCTCATCGGGGCGTTCCTTGGATATGAAAAAGCGCCCGCCCCAGTGGAGCGGGCGCCGTCGAATTACGCCACTTACATGCTGGGAGTTTCAGTCGCCTGCTTGTTCACTTCGGCGATCTTGGCCTCGAGCTCGGCGACTTTCGCCTGGCGATCGGCTTCGGCAAGCGTTTGGTCACCCTTCACCTTGAAGAGCTGCTTGGTCAGCTCCAGCGTGCGGATCGGATAGAGTTGGGCGTTGGACGAGGGCCGGAAGGGTGCCCATTGCAGTGCCTTGAGCACCTGACGGTCATGGGCGATTTCTTCCGGAGTGCCGTTGCGGCCATAGGTCATGATGAAGGTATAGAGCTTGTCCTTCGTCGCCTGATCGAGATCGGAGCGCCAGACGAGCGGATCGGCCGGGATCAGCGGCGACTGCCAGATGACCTTGAGCTTCTTGAAGGCCTCGGGATTGGTGACCTCGAGGCGGCGCATGTTTTCGGTGTTGTTGGCGGCGACATCCACCTGCTTGTTGGCGGCCGCCATGGCGTTGGTCTCGTGATTGGCGTTACGAACCGTCTTGAAGCATTCTTTCGGTTCGACGTTCTTCTCGGCGAAGATATAGGTCATGGGCACGAGGTAGCCCGACGTCGAATTCGGGTCGCCGATACCGAAATTGAGTGTCTTGTCGCATTTGAGGACGTCATTGAGGTCATTCAGCGGGCTGTCGACACTGGTGACGAGCACTGACCAGTAGCCAGGATTGCCTTCTGCGTCGGCTGTCTGAGCAAAGATTTCAGCATCGGCGCGATCGACGGCTTCCATGGCGGATTTGTTGCCGTACCAGGCGAGCTGCACCTTGCCGAAGCGCATCGCCTCGATGACGCCGGCATAATCAGTGGCGAAGAAGGGCTTCACGTTGAGGCCGGTTTCCTTCGCCATGTCGGCGATGAAGGGCTCCCAGGTGGTCTTCAGGTTCTGGCTCGACTCCGTCGAGATGATCCCGAAGTTTATGGTTTGGGCATCCTGGGCTTGGGCGAGCGTGAGCACGGGCAGGACCGTAAGGGCGAGACCTGCGAAGAAGGACTTCAACATGGGGGATGGGCTCCTGTGATACTTTGCGGTGTGGGGATCAAGCCGGCTGCAGAACCGGCAGGCGGCGGGGAACGGTGACCTTCTCGGGCGACGCCACAGGCATGCTGGGCAGGAACAGCTCCTCGCTTTCAGCGCCGTAGAGCTCGCCCAGGAATTCCCGCGTCAGCGCCGTCGACGGCCCGTCATAGACGAGCTCACCATGACGCAGGGCGATGGTGCGGGGGCAGTAGCGGATTGCATACTCAACCTGATGCAGGGAGACGACGACGGTGATGCCGTCCTTGCTGTTGAGCTCGTTGAGGATGTCCATCACCCGTCGCGCCGCATGCGGATCGAGGGAGGCGATCGGCTCGTCGGCGATGAGGACTCTCGCCCCCTGCACGAGAGTGCGGGCGATGGCGGCGCGTTGCTGCTGGCCGCCGGAGAGGAGGCTGCCGCGCTGCAAGGCTTGCGGGGCGATTCCGACCCGCTGCAGGGCCTCCATTGCGATCGCCTTCTCGGCTTGGGTGAACCATCCCATGGTGCCGCGCCAGCGGGGGACGCGTCCCAGCGTCCCGGTCAGGACATTTGTCAGCACCGACAACCGACCCACGAGGTTGAACTGCTGGAAGATCATGCCGATGGACGAGCGGATCTCGCGGGCGGTCGACGATATGGCGCCATTGCTCTGCAGCGCCTTGCCATGCACTTTGACTTCGCAGGCGCTGCCCCGATCGGCGGGAACGAGGCCGGCGATGTGACGGAGCAAGGTCGACTTGCCGGAGCCGGAGGCGCCGATCAGGGCCACCATCTCCCCGGGCTGGATCGTGAACGATACGTCTTTCAGTGCCTTGGCACCGCCGAGAAAGGTTTTCGAAAGGCGAGCGATCTCGATCGCAGGAGCCGTCATTATGCCATCCCTCACATTTGCCGGGATGCTAGCGGGCGTTTGCAACAGTTCCGTTCGGATTTGATGACGGTTGAATGAAGGCGAGCGATGTCATGCAAGCGAGACAGAGAAAAAGTATGTGCCCCCTCGTCAGCCGGCAGTTTGAGAACCCATGACCCAGCCCCGCTACGCGATCTATTTCTGCCCGCGGCCGGACGCCGCCCTGGACCGGTTCGGCACGTCTTGGCTGGGCTCCGACGCGGCGACCGGCACGAGCCGGGAACGGCGTGCGGAAACCGCTGCACCGGCGCGATATGGATTCCACGCGACCCTCAAGGCACCTTTTCACCTGAAGGAGGGCTGCAGCCTCGACGATCTCCTGGCGGCGGTGACCACCTTCGCAACAGGCTGGCGGGGGCTGGTCCTGCCGCCACTGGCCTTGCGCAGTCTGCAGGATTTCGTGGCTCTCGTGCCGTCAGGTTTCTGGCCTGACCTGCAGGCGCTCGCTGCGGCAAGCGTTCTTGAATTTGAGAACATGCGTGCGCCTTTGTCGGCTGAGGCGATCGCGCGCCGCAAAGCCAACGGACTGAGCCCGCGCCAAGCGGTCTATCTCGAACTCTATGGCTATCCCTACGTGCTCGACGAGTTCCGTTTCCACATGACCCTCTCCGGGCCTCTGCCGGCTCCACAGCGCGACCGCCTTTTGGCCGAACTCGCGGAAGGAGCGGAAGCAGCGACTGCCGAGGGAACGCACGTGCTGGATCTGACGATCATGGAGGAACCGGCGCCAGCTGAAACCTTCAGGCTGGTTGAACGGATCGCACTTCTGCCGCCGCGGCGATGAGCGCGTCGAGAAAGGCCGCCTGAGCGATTTCGATGGGCCCGCTATTGTCGATGGTCATCACGGGGGATGTGGTGGGCAGCGTCGTCTCGAACCGTGCGATTCGGCTGTCCATCTCGGGCCCCACCTCGCGGCCGCGCGCCGCCAGCCGGGATGCGAGCACCGCGGGAGGTGCCGTCACATGGACGATCCGGACCTCGCCGAAGATCCCCGGCAGATCGGGCAGCACGGAGCGCGAGACATTGGCGACGACGCAGCGGCCGTCCTCGACCGCGCCCAGCACATTGCGCCTCAGCCCGTAACCGAGCCCATGAGCGCGCCAACTGAGCGAGAAGCTGCCCGCCTGGTCCCAGGCATCGAACTCGATCCGGCTCAGACTGTCGAAGATCTCTCCGCCGGCTTGCGGGTGGCGGGTGACGACGCGTCGGGGAAACACGAAGCGGTCGTCCTCGATCAGCTGCAACCGCGCATGGTCGAGCAGAGTGTCCTTGCCGACGCCGCTGGGGCCGACGACGGCGATGAAGATGCCGCTCATGGCTGCAGCCTCGCCAGCGGTTGGGCATAGGCGAGGAAATGATCGAGATCGGGCGTGACGAGATCGAGCTCCTTGGCCCTGTCGTCCCATAGCCTCAGGCGGACGGCGTCTTCGGCAAAGGGTGCCGCGATGAAGGCCGCCGCCTCCGCCGGGCTCATCACCCCGCCTTGCAGCGCCAGGCTGTGGCGCGATGCCGGTGAGAGCCCGTCGAGATAGGCCGGATCGACCGCACAAAGATAGCGCTTGGCCGCCACGTGCAGCCGTGCCGGCTCGGTGACGTCCGGTCCGAACCAGCGGCTCAGGAACATGTCCCCCAGCATTTCATGACGATGATCATCCTCCGGCGCGGCTTCATTGATGAAGGCGTCATCGAGAAGATGCCCCACATCATGCAGGAGTGCAGCAACGATCAGGGAGGGGGGCGCCTTTTCCGATTCCGCCAGGAATGCGCATTGGAGCGCATGTTGTTCCTGGGTCACCGCTTCTCCGCCATAGAGCTCCTGCCCGCGAGCGATCACCATTTGCTTCAGCTGATGAACGAGGTCCTCTTCCATCATGCGACCCTCTCACCTTCGCGCCAGACTTCGCGCACCACCGGTCCGGCGGCATCCGGCCGGAAACGAACGAGGTCAGCCCGCTTCCCAGCGGCAATCTCTCCACGGTCGTCGAGCCCCAATCGCCTGGCGGGAACCGTGGTCACCATCCCGATGGCCTGGGGCAAGGCGATGCCGTCCTCGCCTTCGGTCAGCATCAGGGCGCCGAAGAGAAGAGAGGCGGGAACATAGTCGCTGGAGAGAATGTCGAGGCAGCCGAGACGCGCGAGCTCCCGGGCGGCGACATTGCCGCTGTGCGAACCCCCGCGAACGACGTTCGGGGCCCCCATCAGCACCGCGAGATCATGGGTGCGGCAGGCTTGGGCGGCCTCGATGGTGGTGGGAAATTCGGCAATGACGACGCTGTCATTGGCGGCTTCTGCGACATGGTCGAACGTGGCATCGTCATGGCTGGCGAGGGGGAGGCCGCGCTCGCGCGCCATGTCGACGACCTTGCGCCGCTGGGCGACGCCATAGCGCTCGAAATCTTCCCGGCGTTCGATGATGAAACGTCTCAACGCCTCATCCGTAAGGGCGTATTTCCCCTGATAATAGGTGGTGTACTGCTCCAGGCTGACGAACTGGCGCTGGCCTGGGGTATGGTCCATCACGGACATGAGGCCGACGCTCGGATGGTCGATCAGGGGCTCCAGCAGGTCCATCAGGTCGCTGCCGCTGACTTCGCAGCGCAGATGCAGCCGATGCTCGGCCTTTAGCGCGCCGGAAGCGGCCTGCCGGTCCAACGCCGAGAGCATGGCACCAAGACCCTCTGCCGTACTGGTCGGCCGCACATGGCCGATGGTGAGCGCATTGTAGACGGTCGTGATGCCGGCCGCGATGATCTCCCGGTCATGGTTGATGGCAGCCGAGCCCGCCGGCCAGGAGGCCTTGGGGCGGGGCATCATGTGCCGTTCGAGATTGTCGGTATGAAGCTCCACAAGGCCCGGCACCAACAGGTCACCCTCGCAATCGATGGCGGAGGTGCTGCGAACGCGTCCTGCGGAGACGTCTTTGATCTCGGCTCCGGAGATGGCCAGGGAGCCCTCGATGACTTCATCGCGCATCACGATGCGCGCATTGGTGAACACGGTCTCAGGCATGTCCGAAATCCTTGAATGCACTGATGTCCAGGGTGCCTGTCGCCAGCTCGTTGCGCTCCTCCTCGTCATGGAAGATGCCGAGCATGGCGGTGCCGCCGCGGCGCGTGGCATGAATCAATTCGAGCACCCGCTCGCGGTTGGCGGCATCCAGCGAGGCGGTCGGCTCGTCCAGCAGCAGGATTGAATGGGCGCCGCAGAAGCCGCGGGCGATATTGACCCGCTGCTGTTCGCCGCCGGAGAAGGTGACCGGAGACAACGGCCAGAGCCGTTCGGGCACGTTGAGGAGCCGCAGCAGTTCGCGTGCCCGCTCGCGGGCCTCATCCTCCGGCTTGCCTTGCTCGATGGCGGGCTCCGCCACGATGTCGAGCGTCGGCACTCTGGGGATCACGCGCAGGAACTGGCTGACATAGCCGATCGTGTGCCGCCGGACATCCAGCACGATGCGCGGATCGGCGCTGGCGAGATCGACGATGTCGGCCCCATGGCGCACGCGGATGGAACCGCGCTCGGTCTTGTAGGTGCCGAACAGGAGTTTGAGGAGCGAACTCTTGCCCGCGCCCGAAGGTCCGACGAGAATTCTGAGCTCCGCCGGCTCGAGCTCGAGCTCGACATTGCGGAACACCGGGATTTCGGCGCTGTCCTGAGCATGGAGGACGAAGCGTTTGTCCACCGACTCGACTTTGAGAACCCAAGGCATCGTCATACCTGCAGCACTGAGGAAACGAGAAGCTGCGTGTAGGGCGCCTGCGGATCGTCCAGGACCTGATCGGTCAGTCCATGCTCGATCACGCGTCCGCCCTGCATCACCATGAGCCGGGTCGACAACAGCCGTGCGACGGCCAGGTCGTGGGTGACGATGATGGCCGAGAGGCCGAGCCTGCGGACGAGGCCGCGGATCATGTCGAGCAGCCGCGCCTGCACCGAGACATCGAGGCCGCCGGTGGGCTCGTCCATGAACACGAGGCGAGGACCCGACACGAGGTTTCGCGCGATCTGCAGCCGCTGCTGCATCCCGCCGGAAAAAGTCCGCGGCAGGTCATCGATCCGACCCTCGGCGATCTCGACGGCGGAGAGCCAGTGCAACGCCTGGGCCCGGATATCACCGTAATGCCGCGCTCCCACGGCCATCAGTCGCTCGCCGACATTCGCTCCCGCAGAGACCCCCATGCGCAGGCCATCGCGCGGATTCTGATGGACGAACGCCAACTCGGTCCGCTGGAGATGGCGTCGTTCGGATTCGGCGATGCCCCAGAAATCCCGCGGGACACCGTCGCGCGGCACATAGCTCACCGCGCCGGTCGCGGGCTCGAGATCGCCGGCGATGCATTTGAGCAGTGTCGTCTTGCCTGACCCGGATTCCCCCACGATCCCGAGCACTTCGCCACGATGCAATGTGAAAGAGACATCCCGGCAGGCCGTGAGGGTGCCATACCGGTGCGACAGGCCCCGGACCGTCAGCAGCGGCGTATCATGCCCGCTCATTCCGCGGCCTCCCTGCTGCGTTCGGCTTGGTTCTGCCGACAGAAATCCGTGTCCGAGCAGACGAACATCCGACCGCCCCGGTCATCGAGCACGATCTCGTCGAGATAGCTCGTATGCGAACCGCACAGGGCACAGGGCTTGTTCCACCGCTGCACGGAGAACGGATGGTCCTCGAAATCCAGGCTGACCACGTCGGTGAAGGGCGGGATCGCGTAGATGCGCTTCTCGCGACCGGCGCCGAAGAGCTGCAGGGCGGGGATCCGATGCATCTTCGGATTGTCGAATTTCGGCGTCGGCGAGGGGTCCATGACATAGCGGCCGGCCACCATCACCGGATAGGCATAGGTGGTGGCGATGTGGCCGTGACGGGCGATGTCTTCGTAAAGTTTCACGTGCATCAACCCGTAATCGCTCATGGCATGCATGCGGCGGGTCTCGGTCTCGCGCGGTTCGAGGAAGCGCAAGGGCTCGGGAATCGGAACCTGGAAGACGATAATCTGTGCTTCCGACAGCGTCGCTTCGGGAATCCGGTGCCGCGTCTGGATGATGGTCGCCGCGGCCGTCTCCTCGGTTGTGGCAATGCCGGCCGTCTTCTGGAAGAACTTGCGGATGCTCACCGCGTTCGTGGTGTCGTCGGCCCCTTGGTCGATCACCTTGAGCGTGTCGCTCTTGCGCAGGATCGAGGCGGTGACCTGGACGCCTCCGGTCCCCCAGCCATAGGGCATGGGCATCTCCCGGCTGGCGAACGGCACTTGGTAGCCAGGGATCGCGACGGCCTTCAGCAGCGCCCGCCGGATCATCCGCTTGGTCTGTTCGTTGAGATAGGCAAAGTTTGAAAGGGGTCCGGTCATTCGGCAGCCTCCGCCAGCCCGGCGTGCTCACGGCGAAGACGACGCACCAGGTCGAGCTCGGCCTGAAAATCGACGTAATGCGGCAGCTTCAGATGCTCCACGAAGCCGGTCGCCTGGATATTGTCCGAATGGGCGAGCACGAACTCTTCGTCCTGTGCGGGGGCGACGCGGTCTTCGCCCAATTCGCCTGCCCGCAATGAGCGGTCTACCAGGGCCATGGCCATGGCCTTGCGCTCGCACTGGCCAAAGGTGAGGCCATACCCACGAGTGAACTGCGGAGGTTGCGCTGCCGTGCCCTTGAACTGGTTGACCATCTGGCATTCAGTGAGCGTCACCTCGCCGAGCTCGATGGCAAATCCGAGATCTTCGGGGACGAATTCGACGGTGACTTCGCCCATGCGCAGCTCGCCGGCAAAGGGATGGCTGCGGCCATATCCGCGTTGGGTGGAATAGGCGAGCGCCAACAGGAACCCTTCGTCGCCGCGTGCGAGATTTTGGAGCCGCAAGCTGCGGTCGGCGGGAAAGTCCAGCGGCTCACGGGTGAGGTCGCCGGGTTCGGCCTCTTGGGCTGACGCGGGTTCGATCAACCCCTCCTGACCGAGTATGTCCAGCACCCGCGGCATCGGTTCACCGTCGGCGTCGCCCCGATCCGCAGTCTCTGGCACCGAATCGGCGCGCAGGGCAGGATCGAGCAGGCGATGGGTGTAATCGAAGGTCGGACCCAGCATCTGTCCACCGGGCATGTCCTTGTAAGTCGCTGAGACCCGCCGCCGGATGGCCATGCGCGCCGTATCCATCGGTTCGCTATAACCAAAGCGCGGCAGCGTCGTGCGGCTGGCGCGAATGAGGAAGATCGCCTCGATCATGTCCCCCCGCGCCTGCTTCAGGGCCAATGCTGCCAGATCCCGGTCATAGAGAGAGCCCTCCGTCATGACGCGGTCGACGGCGAGGCTGAGCTGCTGTGCGATCTGGGGGATCGAGATCTCCGGCACGTCGAGATCGCCCCGACGCTCCTCGGCCAGGAGACGGTGGGCATTGTCGATGGCTTTCTCGCCGCCCTTGACCGCCACATACATCAGGAATGCTCCTCGAACTGAATGGTCGTGCTCCTGGGAATGGCGGCGATCGCGTTGGGTGCGGCGAAGATCACGTCGCAACCCATGGGAAAGCGGCGATGATTTGCAGACAGCTCCGCCCAGAAGGGAGGATGGTCGGGTGAAACGCCGAGCCGATGGTCCGTCTCGATCCCGGGGCCCGTGAGGATCAGGGATCCTGCAGGCTGCAGCGCATCCACCTGCACGATGAGCGTGGTCGAGCGGTCCGAATATTCGGGTGTTCCCAGACTGAAGGCGTCCAGAGGTCCCACGCTTTGGGGATCTGCAATGACCGCAAAGGCCGCCCGGGCGCGGCTCTCCACCAGGGGCGCGCCGCAATGAAAGCGAAGGAACCCTGCGACCGCGGCGTTATCGAGGGGAGCATCGAGCCACAGGGGCGTGTCCATGTCCGCCAGTGTCAGAAGCAGGATCGCCGTGGTGAGGTGGAGCGGCGGCGGAGCCTGTTCCAGGCCGACGAGGGTCTTGATGTGACCGGGGCGCGATACGGCCTCCAGGATCTGGCGGAAGGCGTCTGCGGATTGTGTGTCGGGTGCCGCAAATCCTGGGACCGGCATGTCGAGCCTCATTCGTCTTCACCGCGAACCAGCGTGAAGAAATCGACCTTTGTCGCGGCAGCCTTCGACGCCCGTTCGTGCCGCTTTCGGGCTTGGGCGGCGGCCAGGGGAGTGATGACCGAATCCAGGATCCGCGCCCGCGCTTCGCCGTGCTGAAGCAGGGCGTCATAGACCGCGGCGATCTCCGCATGCCTCAGATCCGTCCCCATCACATAGGCCTGTCCGAGGACCGCAGCGCCGTCGAGCTCGACCGCACAGCGCGTCACCGTGGCCTCTCCGACATTGAAGGGCGCACCTGACCCGCCGATCCTGCCGCGCAGCATGACGAGCCCCGTTTCCGGCGCCCTGAGCATGCGATAGGAGGGACGTGTCGGTTCCTCCGCCCAATGCCGCGCCAGGGTCTCGCTCGGCGCCTTGGCGAGGACGGACATCCAGTGCTGTCGCAAGGGGGTGGAGGGTTCAGTGTCTGAAAGCAAAGTCGTCATCGGCACCTTCAATCACGCGCAGTTGAAGGTTTGGTGACGGTCGGATCTCGATCGCATGACACCCGAAACGGGCCTTTGGTCAATTTGGCGTGATTTTTCGCGGATTCCTCGGCCGTGGAGGTGATTATCGGCTGTGATCACCCCAGTTGAGGGCGATGCAGCGCAGAACCTTCTTGTCTCTCCTCCTGACCGCCCCTTTGGTGCCCGGTGCAGCAATGGCCGCACCGTCGCGCGAAGCCTATGCGGCGGTGATACAGAAGGCGGCGGAGCTCGACCCTTTGCGGACCCTCATCATCGCCAAAGACGGGGACGTCGTCGGGGAACAGGCCTATGGCGGCGCTTCCCTTTCAGCGCCGAGGAACATCAAGTCGGCGTCGAAGTCGGTCGTTTCGGCCTTGGTCGGCATCGCGATCGACAAGGGCGTGCTGTCCGACACGGACCAGAAAATTGCGCCTCTCCTGAAGCGTGACCTGCCGCAGGATGCCGATCCGCGCCTCGAAGACGTCACCATCGGAAATCTCCTCTCCATGCAGGCGGGACTGGGACGCACCTCCGGTCCCAATTACGGCCGCTGGGTGTCGAGCGCCAACTGGGTCCGGTCGGCATTGGCACAGCCCTTTGCAGACGATCCGGGCGGGCAGATGCTCTATTCGACCGGCTCGACGCACCTTCTGTCGGCAATTTTGACCCGCGAGACCGGCCGTTCCACCTTCGCCCTTGCGCAGGACTGGCTGGGCCCGGTCGACGGATTTGCCATCAGTGCCTGGGCACGCGACCCGCAGGGCGTCTATCTCGGCGGCAACGAAATGGCGATGCGTCCGAGCTCGCTGCTGGCCTTTGGCGAACTCTACCGCAATGGCGGCAAGACGCCTGAGGGACAGCAGGTCGTCCCCGCCGCTTGGATCCAGCAGTCCTGGCAGCAGCGCACCACCTCCCGTTACAATGGTGACGGTTATGGATATGGCTGGTTCCTGCGCCGGATCGCCGATCACGATGTGCGTTACGCCTGGGGCTATGGCGGGCAGATGCTGTATATCATTCCATCGCTGGAACTGACGGTGGTCATCACTTCCGACCCTGGGCAGCCTTCGGCGCGGACCGGCTACCGCGACGGTCTGCACGGCTTGGTGGCGGAAATCATTGCGGAAACAGAGGCCGGGGGCGGGCGA
This sequence comes from Rhodoligotrophos appendicifer, assembly GCF_007474605.1. Lineage (NCBI taxonomy): Bacteria > Pseudomonadati > Pseudomonadota > Alphaproteobacteria > Hyphomicrobiales > Rhodoligotrophaceae > Rhodoligotrophos > Rhodoligotrophos appendicifer. The sequence continues at coordinate 666,519 of NZ_VHKL01000001.1, forward strand.
TCGTGAGGATCCGTGACATGTCGGTGATCAGGCATACAGGGGCGATTTTCTTACTCTTTCTAACAATGACTTTCCCAATCTCGCCGGGAGTGGCGGCGGAACAAAATCCCATTTTCGCCTATAACGGCAACCGCTTCATCGTGCAGACGCGCACCTCGGGACCCACCATCTACCTTCAGGCGTTCCGCGCCGCTGGCGAACTCGTCTGGGAACCCTTTGCGCGCGTCTCCTATCCGTCTCAAGCTGCGCTGGAGGCGCGCCGCAAGCAAGTCCGAGGCGGTCAGGCCCAGGGTAATCTCGCAGAGCGGATCTACTTCACCGGCAAACCCGCCGGGTTCTCTGACGTCGACCTCTATCGGAGCGAGAATACCCGCATGCATGGTGAAATCGGACGCTAGCAGAGCGGGAATTCACAGCCTCAGCCTGTGAATTCCTGCTGGCCAGCCCTCGGGAATTCTGGCAGTTCTTCGGCACAATTGGGCCATGTCCATGGTCATGCCAGGGAATCGCGGATGCTCGACAGTCGGGGAAACAAGGTCCTCCTCTTTCAGGACGCAAGTCTGAAGCGTTTTTTCCACAATGCCGTGGTCAAGACGCAGCGGGTCAGGATCGTGTCCTTCCCGCGCTCGGGTCGGACTTGGCTGCGGGTCATGCTGCATGATCTGGGGGTTGATCCGCAGTTCACCCATGCCGGCGCCAAGGGCGACATGCGGCTGCTGCCATCGGAAGTCTCTCGCTTCAACGAGCGGCTCTACAACAAACGCGTGGTCCATCTCACGCGCGATCCGCGCGACGTGATCGTTTCCTATTTCTATCACATGACGAAGAAGGACGGCTGGGGCGGGACCTTCAAGGAAATGATCCGGGACGACCGCCATGGCTTCGAGAGGATCGTGGCGTTTCAAAAGGTGATCCGCGACGACCGCGAGCGGTTCCGGGATTATCATGAGGTGAGTTACGAGGATCTTCGGACCAAGCCGGTCGAGACCCTAAAAGCCCTGACGGATTTCCTGCACTGCCCCTTCGTCACGGAACCCACCATCCGCAAAGCGGTCGAGGCAGCGAGCTTCGAGAATATGAAGCAACGGGAGCGCTCGGGTGAACTGAAGGAGCAATTCGGCGAACGCTTTCGTCGCACGAATGCACCGGACGGCCAGATGGTCGTCCGCAGTGGCAAGGTCGGCGGCTTCACGAACTCGCTGGACGATGACGACCTGGCTTATTGCAAGGACCTCATGACACGCTATGGCGTCAACGGCTGAGCCGCCTCAGCCTGCAAGTCGCACGAGTTCGCTCCCATCGCTCGACGCGATGGTGAAATGCTCGCCGGCATACTTCCCGCTGACCTCGAACCATTCCTGGTAGAGTGACTCGACCATCTCCGGGCTGCCGTACATCTCGGCGATCTTCTTGTGCTTAGGCGTGCCCTTGAAGTGACCGGCGACGGTCTGAGGCTTCATCGTGCCGTCCTCATGCTGGCGCAGGAGGCGGTCTTGTGGAAGCTTCAGCGTCAGGAATGTCACCTTGTCAGCGATCGAGATGAGGTCGTGCAGGTCATACTGCGAACGCGCGATGGGATTTCCGAACTGCCGGCGGGTGATGTCGTAATGCAGAATGAGATTGCGGCTCCCAGTCCCATCCAGCGGCGGCAAGGACCGGATCCCCGCGGTAACCCAGGATTTCGGATCATCTATGCCGAGCTGCTGCGCGATTTCCTTGCGGGTGCCATTGGAAATGTTCTCCAGGAGCGTCGATTTTCCTGCCGATGTCGGGCCGGCAATCACAACGAGATTGTCGATGCGGCGCTTCTGGGCGATGACGATGAAGCGCCCATCCTTGTGCCCCGAGGGAAAGACATCAACCTTGGCGAACATCTTCCGATGCTCCATCAGCAAATTCTTGATCGCCGCGGGTGTGAAGAAGAAAAGCTCGTTGCTGCCGCGACGTTTGCCGGCGGCATTCGTCACATACATGATGGGAAACCGCTTCAGGAAGGCGGCCGAAAGCCTGGCTATGCCGAGCTTCCGCCGGTCGCCTTCGCCGAGCGAAGCAACTTCGAGGACGAGGCGATCTCTCGTGGCGGCAATCAGCTTCTCGAGCACGCCAATCGGATTGCGCATGTGATGGAGGACATTCAGGCAGAAGATGTCGTCGAACTTTTCGCCCAGTTCGGCCGCCTCGATGTCGAGCTTTCGAAATTCGGCCTTGGATCCAAGGACCTGGCCGAGAAGACTGGAGTTCTCGACATTCAACGGCTCGATATCGACGCCCAACATTCGCGTTGCGCCCCGCTTTTCCGCCTCGAAGCAAAAATATCCGTACATGCAGCCGATATCCAGGACTGATCGACCTTTCATGTCCTTCAGCATGATAGCCTCCGCCGTGGGCGAACGATCCGCACCACCGGTCGAAAGACCAAACGGTAAATCCACATTTTGATAAGTGAGCTTACGACTGGCGAGGAGTTCCTCGATTTGAGACTTGGTCCACTCGATGCTCAAACTAATGACTCCAACGAATTCTTACACGACTGAAAAAGTCGCAATGCGTTACCGCCTCCGCCCTCGACTTGCAAGTCTAGCTGGCTCATAGCATGAGCTGATTTCGTCGTTTTGGACCGCACAACTTGACCGGATACTGGAATTGACCGTCTCAGCCGCATCCGCAGCCCTTGGCCCGGGTGGAGTTCTCCATAATCTGAACGCTCGAACTGTGGCGGAAATTGGAGGCGATGGAACGATTGCCGCTGCCGCTGCTCGGCAAGGCGTGGAGCGGGTGGTCTATCTCGGACAACGGGAGATTAGGTCAGGCGAGGGTGTCGAGCACCTGGGGAAAACCTTGGCAGACTGGCAGGATGGTGGCGAAACCTTCGATCTGGTGTTCTGCAGCGGCGTGCTCGATCGGGCGCCGGAGCCTGTATCGGTGCTGCGAAGGCTCATCTCTCTGACCCGGAGCAGACTGGCCGTGGATCTGCCGATTTTCACCTGGCGTGATGCGTTACGGGGACAAATCTCCCCGCTCGCAGCCATGGCGTCCGGCGAAGCTCTCATGCTTGTGCGTCAGGACAGGGATGCGCAAGGCTCAGGCGTCTCCGTTCGCCGGTTTACCAGATCCGCCATCGAGACGCTGGTGAACGGCGAATCACCGCTGTTCGAGCCTTTACGCTGGTGTCCTTACGATGGCCATCGGCGCGCTGTGATGATCGCCGATAAGCGACGCATCGGGCACATGGTCGTCGTCTGTGCGCCGACGTCGGGGGGAAAGAGCACGATTGCCGAAAGAATCCTGCGGGATCCTCTTTTCCGGCGCCGGCTGGCCCTGGACGAGGCGGACTGGGAGATCGTGAAGGCCGAGGATTTCTTCAGCGGCTGGATCCCGAAGACCCAGAATGTCATCGTCATGTATAATTTGTTGCGCCGCCTCAACAAATCTCTCGATCCGGAGCATGGCGACCCGTTGCCCGCGATCCTGGCGGAGCCGGAGAGGGTGACGTTCGTCACGCTCCTGCCGCCGCCTGATCGACTGCGCCAGCAGTTCCAGCGGAGCGAGATGGCTGATCCCGATGCGCGCTACAGCGCGAAGATCCTGAGGCTCAGAGACTCCTATCAGGACGATCGTTTTCTTTTGCCCTGGTACGAAGACTGGTTCGCCCTGGCGGAAAATCAGAAACGCCCAGAGACGCGCCGCTGGCTCGTTCGCTTCGATACGGATGACGGCTCGATCCAGGACGGCGCGCACTGGCGGGACGCCGTCCGGGACCTGTACGGCACTTGAGGATCGATCAATCCAGGGACAGTGCCATGGTCTGGATCTCGTCCAGGCCAAGTTGCTTCTTGAGCTTTTCGGTGGGCCAGACGGTTGGAAGCTGCTCGGGAACCGTATGCGGAGTGTATTGGATCAGCAGGGCGACGCGGGTCGTCTTGTTCCGGTTCGAGCCGTAATGCAGGCATCGCGAGGTATCGACGAGGAAACCCGAGCCGGCCGGACCCATGACCTGGACCTGTCCTGACTCGCCAACGACGCCGGTCACCTCCTCCAGGGACAGACGGCCACGGTCATAGCCGAACTTCTTCACCAGCGTCTCGCTTTCGGCCACCGGAACGAAGGTGAAGGGGCCGCTCTCGGGACCAACATCATGCACATAGGTGAAGAACTTCACCTGCTTCTCGTCGGCGAAATCGAGATGATAGAGCTGACTTCCGATCTGGCTCTCATTGGGAGGACTGACAAGGACGGAAATCTGACTGACGATGGGCACAGCACCGAGATATTTCGAAACGGCATCGAGGACGTCGCGATTGACCGCAAGGCGCATGATGTCCGTGTACTGAGCGAGATCGGCCCCGCGGGCCATCGGGAAAAGATAATTCTTATCCTTGCCTTGACCGGCTTTCTTGCCCGCATCCACGGCCGCATTGTAGATGGCCTCGGCCTGTTTGATGGCCGGCAGAACGTCGGGAATTTCCGTCGGCCCGATGAGGCGGTAGCCCTGCTCCTGCGACAGCGCAAACTTTGCGCCACTTGCCGCCGGCAGCGATTCGGCCGCGCGCTTGCGACGGAGCTGCGCCATGGGGCTCATCAGGACATTGAAGGCTTTGCTGGCTCGAATGGCGGGAACGCGCGCCACCTTCAGCTTCTTGGCGAGGAAGAGATTGATCCGCCGGCTCATCCTGTAGCGATAGGGGGTCTCAGCGGTCAGAAAGCCCTCGGCATCCATCGTTCACTCCTGCGAAGATCTCGCATTACCGATAAAGCAGTACGGCCCTCCTTTACAGATGGCAAGCCAAGTTCTCAACCTGCAGGATCGGATTTCGCGCCTGCTCGTTATTTTGCGAGAAGAGTTGCCTCGGTTGCTGTTTCAGATAAAACGCAGCGAGATCGATCAAAAGCAGAAGTCTAAGCTCGTGCAATTCCTGAACCCGATGTCTACGGCCGAACTCGAGTCCTATGTGCGGGCTGCACAACTCGACGCCCTCATCACTTTTGGTGACGTCGAAAGTGCCTATGACAGCGTCAACCCTTCGAATAATACCCCCTTTCCCCCTCAATGGGCGGATCTGGTGCGGCTGCACAAGCTGGTGCGCGAGCGCAAGGTCACGACGGTGCTCGAATTTGGTGTTGGCCGGTCGACCTTGATCCTCGCTCACGCCCTTGCCCTCAATCGAGCCGACTATGCCGGTGAGGTCGCGGCATTGCGGCGGAGCAACCCCTTCGAGCTGCATTCCCTCGACGACATGCAGGAGTTCATCGATCTCACCCTGCAGTCGCTGACGGCCGAATTGAAGCCCGTCGTGACACTGCATTTCAGCCCCTGCGAGATGGCCAGTTTTGCAGACCGTATCTGCACCCTGTACCGGACGCTGCCGAATATCTGCCCCGACTTCATCTATCTCGATGCACCAAGCCAGTTTTCAGTGGACGGCGACGTGAGGGGCATCTCGACAAGGGCTCCCGATCGGATGCCCATGGCGGCCGACATTCTGACCATTGAGCATTTCCTGCTGCCGGGAACATTGATCCTTGTCGACGGCCGGACCGCCAATGCTCGGTTTCTGAAAGCCAACCTCCAGCGCAACTGGACCTACCGGTATGAGGCGGCCGGCGATATCCACCTGTTTGAACTGGTTGAACTGCCGCTTGGTAAGATCAACCGCCGCCAGATAGAATTCGCCCTCGGGCGCGAGTGGCTGGAGCGTCTCTAGAACACATCCCCGAACAGCTCTCTCTCCCCGGGATACCAGCTCTCCACCAGCGCCTTCGTCTCGTCATCGTAATAATCTCGATAGGAGCGCTCGCGCCGGGGACGGATCTCGCCTTTGGCGAAAGGCATCTCGGCGGGCTCCGGGAGGCCGATCAACTTCATCACGGCACGAAGATCGGGTTCGAGCGTCTCATAGCGCCCCATGAAATCGACAACGGGTCGTCCTTCAATCGTATAGATCAGGAAATTATCGATCTTGGCTCTGGGCGACCGCATGAGGAAGGTGCGAAAGTCTGGCCATTTCCGCGCATGCTCGGGTTTCTTGGTGCGATAATGATACCAGGACACCTGGCGATCATAGATGTTCCGCTCGAAGCTGAACTTGAAATAGCTGTTCCAGATCTTCTCGCCGACATAGCTCCGAACGTCACGCGCATGAATGTGATCGTGGAAATCGATGCTGCGACTTCCCTCGACCGGCCGAAAACGATGGATGAGCGGCCGTGGATCGAACGGAAAGGTCGATCTCAGATGATTGCGGGCGCGGTGCCCATATCGGCGCGTCAGGTCCGTGGGTGTGAGCGGCGTGATGATATCCCCGTCCCCGCAGTGAGGGAAAAGGACGAGCTCTGTACTTGTGCTCGCGGTCTTGCGGGTCTTCAGGAAAATGAAGCGGTGCTTGTGCGAGACGATCAAGGCCTTCGCACTCCCTCCGCCACTGCCCGGCGCAACTGCGGGTAATCGAGCCTGTATCGGGGATTGACCTTGGAGAGCCGGGACGTCGCTTTCACCACGAACTGCTCCCTTTTGGTCAGGCCCTCGAACCATTCCCTGTCCTCGACAAAAACCTCCTTGTCGCTCCGTGAGGCCGTGCGCACGACGACATCTTCACCGAAGATCGTCGGCCTTGTGAAGACATCCTCCATCTGAATGCCCAGAAAACTCGCGACCCTGGCCATCACTGCGCGCGGATCCCGGACGAGATCTTCATAGGACAGGGCAAAGACGTCGCGGTCGCCGAGGTAGCGGGACTGAGCGGCGACCACGCGCAGGGGATCCAGTGTCTCGTGGGCGATTTCGGCAGCCGACAGCGTAATCCCCTTGCGCCGCCGATCGTTGAGAACCGCCCGGGTGATCATCAGAGGATCGCGGAAGATGAAGAGGATGCGTCCCAGTGGGAACATTTTCCGCCAGAGCGAGACGATCTTGTCCGTATCGCCCCCGACCTCCTTGGCGCACCAGAGGCTCAGGCGGGACGGTTTGGCACCACAATTCTCCAGAACGGTTTCGGCATCCAGCCGGATGAGCTCACGCAGGTCTGGATGCCAGTCGGCACGCTCCGCCGCCTTGCGCCAGCTGCTGCGATAGCCTTCGATGGACAAAAGCCGCGAGTTGACTTCCGGTACACGCGACGTCTGGGCATAACGTGACACCGCCTCGCCCCTGAGCGGGTATTTCACGAACGCCTTCAGCTTCAGTTCGGCAGGATAGGCAAGCAGCTCCTGACCCCCGTCGAGCAGGTTTTGAAACAGCGTCGTCCCGGCCTTGCGCGGCCCATATACCAGGACCGCGTGATCAACCCAGTCCGGATTGCCGGAATCGACGTCGATCTTCGCCTTCTCGTTCAACGGCCCCTCCAGCCCAGTTGCTTCAAATTTTCTCGGCGCGCTCCAACAGGAAGTTTGCCCAGAGCAGATCCAGCTCCGTATCGATATTGGCGACCTCTCCCTCGATCACGATGGCGCCTGTGCGGGCCGGAAGGATCGTCTTGTCCTCGAGCAGCGTCTTTCTACGAAAGGCATAGGCAATGCCGTTGCGATGATACACAGGCTGCAATTGCTGCCGGGCGATGATCGTCGCGCCCGCCTGGTCATAGAGCCCGAGTGCACCGTCGCCCGAGATCGTCATCTGCTTCAAGGGATGCGCCTTGCTGTCAGTTTCGCTCACGGTCCACGTCGCATCCAGCTTCTCTTCGATCAGCCGATGGATTGTCCGCTCGACATGCTCCGGCGTCCGGCTGGGCGATGTCGGCTGCAGCATGACGATGACGTCGTAGACGCAACCGTCCCGCCTCTCCATTTCCTCGGTGGCATGGGTCAGAACCTCAAGGTCTCCGATGCGCGGCCCGGAAAGACTTTCCGGCCGCCGGAAAGGCGCCTCCAGTCCCGATGATTCGGCGACGCGGGCGATCTCCTCATGGTCCGTCGAAACGACCGCGCGGTCAATGAGACTGAGAGCCCTGACGACGGCGCCGACGCGCGCGACAAGCGGCACGCCCCCGACTTCGCGCAGGTTCTTGAGCTTCACGCCTTGGCTGCCGCCGCGCGCCGGCACCACCACGAGAATGCGATGCCCGTCGATCATGTAAACAGCGCCTTGTTCAGCTCGATGAGCGCATCGGCGCCGCGGACGGGAAAGAACTCCGTGCCGGCCCGCCGAGCCGCATCTGCATCGCTGGGGCCGTCGCCCACCATCATGATCCGGTCCGGCGTTGTTTCATGCGAGAGCAGGAGCGACAGCAGGACGTCGGCCTTGCGATGTGGAAAGCCGAAGGCGCCCGACAGAAGATCGGTCCAGCCACGCTCTTGAAGAAGCGCCTTCAGGGGAGCATCGAGCGTGTTCGAAGCGACATAGACGGCAGTCTGGTTGTGCAGGGCATGCAGCAGATCGGTCGCGCCGGCCATTTCGGGGCAGACGGCGACGCGCCGGAAGACCTCCTCGCCATAGGCGTCGATGCGGTCTTGCGGAGATTGACCGGCCGGCAGTGGCAGGCCAGCCTCGACCATGCGCTGCCACATGATGGGGATGACGCGGGTCCGCGATCCATCGGGGTCCTCGGTGAGCACGCCACCGATGATTTTCTTGTACTCGACCGACCCTGGGAACACGTCGAAAAAGGCCTGAGCCTTGATGTCCACCGACTGCACCAGGGTCCCGTCGAAGTCGAAAACGATCACGTCAAAGCGCATGCTGGGTGCGGAAATAGGCCAGCCAGTTATCGACCTTGGTCTTCCGCTGGTCGCGGTCCTGCTTGGCGATCGCCGGATCCTCGTAGAAGCTGTCATTGTTGAAATGCGTCGTCGAGACCTCTTCGAAAATCGCACCGTCCAGGGTGTGGAACTTGTGCCAGGTCGAAGGCTCCACCAGCAGCGTGTCGCCCGGCTGCATCGAGAAGCGCTTGCCTTCCTTCGAGATCTCCAGATCGCCATCGAGGAGCTGGAACGTCTCCTCCTTTTGCTTGTGGAAATGATAGGGATGCTTCTGGCGCGGCAGCTGGATGACGAGCTTCTTCGCATAGGTCCGGTTGATGCAGGTGATGATCACCGCGCCATATTCGCGGAAGCGCCGTAGGCCGTAATGATGTGAAATCTCGATGGAGGCGTCTTCGTTGATATGGATGCCCGCCTTGTTCAGCATGGCGCGGACCTGCAACATGATCTGATAGACCAGATGCTCATCGTCCATGTCCTGCGTGGACAAAGTTTCCGACAGGGCTTCGTTCACCGCGTAGTCGCGGTCGGCGACGAGGCCCTCGCGGAACTGGCCGCTGAACAGCTGTCCCTCCTGGGTCGGCATGGCAAAGAACACGTCCTCCTCACCGATGGTCTCGCCCTTCGCGATCGGACGGCGGACGAAGGCTCCGCGCTTGAGGTCCGCCAGGGTCTTGCGCTCCTCCAGCGACGAGGGCGAGCGCTCGTCGCCCCCCAGCATCGCCCGGGCGGATTGATAGGCGGCGAGCCATGTGTCGAGCTGCTCGGGCGTCGAGGAATAGTCGTTGAGCCTATAGGTCTCCGTATTCAGGCCGACATGGCGCTCGAACAGCCTCGCCCCCTTGGCATAGGCGATCTGGATCGCGGCCGTATTGTTCTGGTCCTCATGGGTCGACCAGCCGATCGGAACCGTCGGATAGCGCTTCACGAAAGCACCGACCTGGTTCAGCTGAAGCTTATCGTCCGGTGTCGGATACAGCGCCACGCAATGCATGAGGGCAAATTCGACCCGCTCGCTCTCGAGGAAGTTCACCAGCCAATCGACCTCCTCGATGCGCAGGCCGGCAGTCGAGGCCACCACCGGCATGCGCGCACGGGCGACCTTCTCCAGCAGCGGCCGGTCGTCTGCCGAGCAACTGGCGATCTTGATGATGTCCAGGCCCATGTCGCGGATGATATCGACGCTTTCCTCATCGAAAGGCGTGCTCATGGTCAGCATGCCTTCGGCCCGTACTGCATCCGCGAGCTCGGCGAACGCGTCCATGGACAGCCGCGTCTCGCTGAAGCGCTTGATGAACTTGATGTCCGTCCTGGTCTGATAGTCTGGATGGATGAAGGAATCGAGCTGGCGGAACTGGAACTTCAGGGCGCCACGAACGCCGGCCTCCCGATTGGCACGCCCGACTTGGCGGACGATGTTGCGGGCATGCTCCATGTCGCCCTGATGATTGTTGGCGAGATCATAGATGAAGAGTTCGTCGAACTTGACCTGGGGACGCATGGATCATTTACCTCTATGTCAGCGCAGGGCCTCGGGCCGGTAGCCGCGGCTCCAGTCAATGGAAACGGTACGCCGATCCGCATTGGATTTGAATGCGGCGGCGATGACCATCATGGTGTCCAGCCCGCGCTCGAGGGAAATGGGGGACGATGTGACCTTTCCCTCCAGCACCTGCTCCATATGGGCGATTTCCGCCTTGAAGTCGTCGGGCCGGGTCTTTTCGATGATGAGCTCGTCAGGCTTTTCTGCGCCCTTGGCCGACAGGACGGCGTCGGCGCCGGGGCGGTAGCCGATGCGCCAGTCGACATAGCCGCCCTCGCCCTGGATGCGGACGCGCTTCTCGGACGGCGCGGTCACGACGTCCTGGAGGACGTCTCCCATGAGGCCCTCTTCGGTCTTCAGGGTCGCGAAGCAAAGGCGATCATAATTGCAGCCATTCTCTTCGACCATCTCGAGCCTCGCTGTGACCTCCGCGACCTTGCCGGCACCGAGGACATGAGCGAAATGCTGCCAGATGTTGAAGCCGTGGGAATGCTCCCCGGCGGCACCCCCGCCGCGAGTCGAAAATCCGAGATAGGAGGCCGCGGGACCGCTGAGCCAGGGATGCGCCTGGAAGATGCCCGCCCAATGCTCGCGAATAGAGGCTGAGATCGTGGATACCCGGCCAAGCATGCCGCTGGCGATGATCGTCTCCGCTTCGATGGTGTTCCGCCCCAGCGTGTGATTATAGCCGACGCCGAGGAAGACGCCCTTGGCGCGTCCAAGCTCGAACAGGTCCTGACACCCAGCGAGGTCGGGTCCGCAAACCGGCTTCTCGATGAGGATGGCCTTCGTCTTCGCCTGATCCAGGGTGGCCATGGCCAGGGCGATATGACTGTCGGGCGGTGTGCCGATGAAGACGAGGTCGGCCGCATCGGCCAGGGCCGAGGCGCTGTCTGTGAGTTCGATCTCTGCGTCCCAGGCCCCGTAGCGTTGCGGGTAGATGCTGTCCCGGGCACGATCCAGGGCGGCGGGATCATTGTCGGTCAGCACCACCGCCCATCCACGGCTTCGGGCCGCATGGGCGAGATGATTGCCGATAGACCCGGCGCCGATGATCCTGATGCGATGCATGCACTAAATTCCTAACCAAGCTCCGGGGCTCTCTTTGCACGGTCGGCCAGACTCGTTCAACGCGAATAAATTCCGTTAAACCCGCTCGATGGCAAAGATGTCCGTGGAAATCTGTCGCGCCTCCACGGCGGGGAGCTCCGGCCGCACGCCGCGAAACCGAGCGATCCGCCGGTTGACTTCGGCGACGGAGATGCCCGGAAATTTATGCGCAGTATACTCCCGACTGCTTTTGTTGCCGCGGATGCGGCTGCGGACCGCACGAAGTGCATTGCGCCGGTAAAGCTTGATCATGCCTTTCCAGCGGGAGCCTTCCGACGGACGGCTCTCCTGCAAAAGGCTGCGGTGATCGTCCAGACTGTCCAGGATGCGCTCGCAGCTGAGCGAGCCCTCGAGAGAGGCGATATGATGGGCCAGGAGAATTCTCTGCTCCGCTTCGAGCCTGCCCGCACCCGGCTTGCCTTTGACCACCTGGCACACCCGCTCGATGAGGTCGTCTGGATCCGCGCAGCAGATGCTCACCTCGTTGGGCAGCGCGGCCTCGCCCGAGAGGCTGTCCATGGGGCGGAAGGCGAAGGCGGGCGTATCCAGGACTGCGGCTTCGACGCCGCTGGTGCACCCGCTATGGACAAGCGCGGTCGCCGCGGCGAGCCAAGGGGCGATCGGCCCTTCATGGACGACGATGATATTCTCATGCCCTTCCGCCAACGCCTTCCATACGCCGGCATCCTCGGAGGGATGCGGGCGGATGATCAGGGCTTTCGGAGCGATGGCCTGACCGAGCCGCGGCAATAGACGCTTGAACGCTTCGAACAACGCGCGTTTGTGGTCGAGCAACGTGCTGCGGAAGGACGTCGCCTCCTCCTCGTCGGCCCCTTCGGCAAAGCGCATTCGCACGTGATCGGGAATGTAATGATTGACCAGCGAGAAATTGCTGCTGAACAGCACGAACTCACCGAAACGCTCCCGAAGCTCGGCGACATCCTCGTTGAAGTACCCCCTGACCTCCGGCCGCAGAAGGTCCATTCTCGGATTACCGACATTGAGGATCGGCGTCGCGCGGTAGCCGCTGAATTTTCGCCACACCGCGGCATTGCTTTCGCCCCAGGCATAGAGCAGTCGGCAGCGGTTGAAGGTAACCTCGTCCAGCATCATCAGGAGGGCGTCGTCATCGACCCGGATCAAGGCTTCTTCGTCGAGCGCGACCACGACATGACCGAGGGATTCGAGCAGCGCCATGATGGCTTTGTTGCCGGTCCGGATGCCTTTCGACAGATAGATCGACGTCGGCAGACGCCCGAGAGAGGCATGGATCTTTGTGCGGCCGCCGATAATGGGCTTTAAACCACGCTGTACCGCCAGCATCGACAGGAGAAGCTTGCCGTCGAACTCCCGGTTCAAGGTTTCGACGGGAAGCAGCAGATTACTCGGCAGCGCGCGAGACATTTTCGATGAAGATCCGAGGCATGCGAAGGCTATGCGCCTCAAAATTGATGCTCTGAGCGCGGACCTCCTACCACTCCTGGAAGGTAAAGGCAAACTGCACAGCCTGGTTGCAGGCTTCGGTGGCCGGCAACTCTTTCCTACATTAGGCCTCTATTCCGCCGCAAAGCTGTACTGGAACGGAAGTTCGGTTCAGTTTAGGGATGGAAGCGAATCGGTCCCAACAGACTACGATCCCAGTGTTCAGTGTCATTTGTATAACGACCATCCGAGATGGTCAGGGGTATCTCGATGACGGTTGCCGACGACACAGCCATGGTCAGGGCGCAATACGCCTGCTTCATAGGGGCGACACCTGTCCTTCTTTGGAATCTCCCCCCGGCTGAGCGAACCCGCCGACTGCTCGCGCGTTTCGCGATCCAGGTCATCGAAAACGCTCCCCAGGGCCCTGGCCCGGTAATGCTCATCCGGGCGGAGGCCGTACTCGACGATATCGTCATCGATGCCTTGGCTGACCGTCCCGGAACCCTCTTGGTCATGGATGACGGCCGGCCCGTGGCGTGTTGCTGTACACCGGATCAGATCGCCCAGGCAAAAGCGCTGCTTGGCGACCGAGGCGCTTGGCAGAATTCTGGAAGTTTTCGGGCGCTGACAGCTCCGCAATTGGCGGGATCGCATAATAAATTTCTCCGCAAGCGGCAGGATGCCTTCGCCGAGCTGGTGACGCCCGCGGCGGCCCCGGTCATTGAACGCAAGCTGTTCGATGCGTCCTACAAGGGCGTGACCGACGCCGTGACCAAATATCTTTGGCCGAGCATCGCCTTCCGTCTCGTGAAATTCTGTGCGTGGGCAGGCATCTCGCCGAACCAGGTCACCTTCGTCAGCCTGCTGGCTTCCATAGCGACCCTGCTCCTCTTCTATCAGGGCTCCTTTCTCTCCGGTCTCGCCTGCGCCTGGCTGATGGCGCTGTTGGATACAGTCGATGGCAAGCTCGCTCGCGTCACCGCGACCTCAAGCAAGTGGGGCAATATTTTCGACCACGGCATCGACCTGATTGCACCGCCGTTGTGGTGGGTGGCGTGGTGGTACGGACTCCAAGATTATTCTCTCGGAGCGCACGACCTCGTTCTGGTCGCTGTCGTGTTCGGCCATATCGCGGGCAAGCTCGTGGAAAAGACCTTCATTTCCAGTTTCGGTCTGAAGATCCATGTATGGCGGGAGCTGGATTCCAATTTTCGCCTGATCACGGCGCGGCGTAATCCCAACGTGGTCATTCTCACCGTAGTGACGCTGCTGGCGAATCCGTCCACAGCCTACATGACGATGATGGTGTGGATCTATTTCTGCCTGTTCTTCCATCTCTATCGTCTGGGATATGCATATTACCTCCGCTCCCAGGGGATCTCGATCCAGAGCTGGCTCGAAGATATCGAGCTGACGGATCCGGACCTGGGTTATCAATCCGGCAAGGCGGCATGAAAAAGGCCGGTTCGAAACCGGCCTTTTCCGTCAGTGAGTTATGAGTTACTTGCCGGCCGCCTGCTGACCGTAGACGTAGCTGTCATAGGTGTATTCGGCGACCCTGAACCACTCATAGGCCTGCGAGCGGAAGGTTTTCCAGGGCTCGTAGATGGCCTTCCAGGCCTCGTTGCTCGCGGTGAGCTCGTCATAGAGCTTGAAGGCCTGGGTATAGGAGGCATCGAGGACATCGCGGGGCAGGGGCCGCAACTGAACTCCTTTGCCCACCAGACTGCGGATCGCCTGCATGTTCTTGACGTCGTAGAGCGCCAGCATGTTGATGTTGACCGCCTTGGCAGCCGTGTCGAGCGCGGCCTTATAGGCCGGCGGAAGCGCCTCGAACTTTTCCTTGTTGAACATGAAGTGGACGGTCGGTCCACCCTCCCAGAAGGCCGGATAATAGTAGAACTTGGCCACCTGGTAGAAACCGAGCTTCTCGTCGTCATAGGGCCCGACCCACTCCGTGGCATCGATCGTGCCGCGCTCGAGAGCAGGATAGATGTCGCCGCCCGCAAGTTGCTGTGGAACGACACCCAGTGGCTGCAGCACGCGTCCTGCAATGCCGGCAATGCGCATCTTCAGGCCGTTGAGATCTGCGAGGCTGTTGACCTCGCGGCGAAACCAGCCACCCATCTGGGTGCCCGTATTGCCGCCCGGCATGCCGACGACGTTGTATTTGCTCAGAAATGTGTTCACGAGCTCATTGCCACCGCCGTGGTAGAGCCATGCATTCTGCTGGCGCGCATTGAGCCCGAAGGGAATCGAGGAGGGGATCGCGAAGGTCGGATCCTTGCCTACATAGTAATAGCAGACCGTATGGGCCGCCTCGACGGTGTTGTTCTGGACCGCATCCAGGGCCTGAAGGCCGGGAACCAGCTCGCCTGCAGGAAAGACGTCGATGGTGAACTTGCCGTCGGTCATGGCCGAGACGGCTTCGGAGAGGACCTTGGCGCCGCCGAAGATGGTGTCCAGTGTGTTCGGAAAGCTCGAGGTCAGGCGCCATTTGACGACCGGGGCGTCCTGGGCAATCGCCGGTGCAGCCAGTGGTATGGCGGCAGCAGCCGCAGCGCCGGTGACCAGTCCGGCGTTTTTGATGAGCGTACGACGATCCATGAAACGGTATCCTCCCAAAAGGGCTTTTTGTCTCCCCGGACGGCCGGCGAGCGTGCCCGCATTAAAAACGCAAGGGTCGGCCAAACACAAGCGCCAGCAACGCCGGAGCTCTGCAACCAAAGTCTATGCCTGTGCCGAAAACCCGGGACCCGGGATCGGACTCAACGGCTGAAGATCGTGCTGAACGCCGTGTCGGCCGCCTCGATCAGGCGAGAGAACGCGAAAGCATCCTCGCCACTCCCGAGGATGAAGCAAACTGCTCCGACTGCGAGCGACCCGAAAAGGATGATGTCGCGTGCTCGTTTGCTCATGATGATCCGTCATAAAGAAGAAGTTGCCCCCATCTGGCTGCAAGCTTCTTACCGAAAGATGAACGAAGGTCCCGATCAGGATCATGCGGGCATCCCAAGGCACAAAAAAGGCGCGTCTCGAAAGACGCGCCCTGTGAGCCTGAAGGCCCCTTTCGAGTGAAAGGAAACCTACCCGGCGTTCGTCTCCAGCTCCTCGGCATCGTCGCGAGCTTCCGTCTTTGCGGTCGACTCGCCCGTCGCCGCGGAGGGGCTCCGCCTGCGGCGCGTGGCGGGCTTCGCCGCGACAACCGCTTCACCTTCGGTATCGGTGGCAACGTCCACCGGCGCCGCGGCCGCCTTCTTGGCCCGGGGAGCCCGCTTGGGCTTGGCCGGCACGTCGGCGGCTTCAGAAGACACGGGCGCCGCACTGGCCTCCCTCGTCTCTTTGACCTCCATGCTGGGCGCCGCCTGGGGAATGTTGTCCGCCGGCAACAGGGAAATCTGCTCTACGACTTCTGACGGTGCCGCCTCGGCGGGCTGTGATCGGGCCTGATTGAAATCTCGCTGGCCACCCTCGCGCGGCTCACGGCGAGGCCGGTCGCGATTGTCCCGGCGCGGCTCGAATTCACGGCGCGGCTCACGCTGCTCGCCATCCCGCCTCGGCTCGCGAGCATCGCGCGGTTCGAACTCCCGGCGCGGCTCACGGACCTCACGCGGCTCCCGGACTTCACGGGGTTCGCGCACTTCCCGAGGCTGACGGTTGTCGGGACGATCGGCGCCGCGATTGTCGCGCCACTCCCCCCGGGGCTCGCGATCGGGCCGGTTCTCTCTCCATTCCGGGCGCGGGCTGCTGCGGTCGCCACGCGGGGCATCGCGATTGTCGCGTTGACCGTCGCCACGCGGGGCATCGCGATTGTCGCGTTGACCATCGCCACGCGTCTCGCGCCACTCGGACCGCTGCTCGCGGGGCTGTTGGCGCTCTTCCTGCCGATACTCGCCGCCGCGCTGTCCAAACTGGGTGTCGCTGCGATCGTTGAAGTCGTCGCCGTCACCTTCGTCGTCATCCTCGGCCCCAGCGCGTCCAAGCTCTGGATTCTGCTGCAGCAGATAGGCCTGGGTCGCTGAAACGATGCGGAGGTAATGCTCGGCGTGCTGAAAATAGTTTTCGGCCTGGACGATGTCGCCGGAGGATTGTGCGTCACGACCAAGGGTCAAATATTTTTCAGCAACATGGGATGCGGTGCCGCGCACCCGCACGTCGGGCCCGTTCGACTCGAACACCCGCGTAGACGGATTGGGCTGTCTGCGTCCTCTGTTACGCGAACGCTTATTGTTATTGTTATTGTTGTTGTTGTGCTGGCCTTGTCTCATTGGCGTGAACACTCTTTGCTTAAGTTCATAATGGGCAATACGTCAAACTCCACCCTCCGGAGGAGCGATCGGCAGATCACGCCTCGGAATTCGTGTGAACCGGGCTGGAGTGGGTCCTTCTCGTGCGCGATCAATCTCAAGCGACACAGAGCGTCCGGACACTAGCCGCAGTCAAAGAAGCGGCGGCAGTTTTCTCAGCTCGTATTTATTTGCCTTGGCTCGATACCCCAGCCCATGTGCCCTGAGCGCGGAGCGCACATGCGCCCTGACCTGCTGAAGCTCGTCCCCACAGATCGAAAACACGCGACATCAAGAGATCTTTGCCAAGTCGCTATGCCGGAATTTCGTGAGACGCCATCAGCGTCGCTCTGGCTCTCAGGCCTCAAATGTCGTTCGGGGGCTTCTCTCGGTCGCCCTCAACTGTTGAAACGTTAGCGGTTAGCCGGTTGCTTTCCAACCCCTTTTTTAGCCGCACCTCAACTCGTTCAAGCGAGTTGCATGCTTACCACACGCACCAGACCGGCCAGATCCCGGGCCTGCGGAGCAACTTCAGGATGTGCTGAAAATCCGCACAATCCGCAAAGCTCCGAAACGGCATCTGCCTGCCCATCGCCTGTTTCCAGCAACACCCACCCCCCGGGGTTCAGGAGATCTCTGGCTGAGGGGACGAGATGCCGATAGGCGTCCAGGCCATCGAGGCCACCGTCAAGAGCCAACAAGGGATCATGGCACCGGACCTCGGGGCTCAACGTCGCGATGTCGTTGGTCGGTATATAGGGTGGATTGGAGAGGATTACATCCATGCGACACGACAAGGTGTCCATCCAGTTGCACTGCACCAGGGACAGCCGCTCGCCCACCCCAAGCCTTTCCGCATTGGCGCGCGCCATCATCAGCGCGTCGAACTCCAGGTCCGTGGCGACGCCGGAGGCATGCGGCAGTTCAGCGAGCAGAGTGATGATGATGGCTCCGCTCCCCGTGCCCACATCGAGAAGGCGCAAGGATTTGTCCCGCCAGCCCATGACATCGACGATCGCAAGGCATTGGTCGATCAGCGTCTCGGTATCGGGCCGGGGATCCAACGTGGCCGCCGAAAGGGCGAACTTCCGTCCGTAAAATTCCCGAGCGCCGAGAATTCTTGAAACGGGCTCACCCGCCAGCCGCCGGTCGATCAGCCCCTCGAGTCGCTCGATGTCTTCCTGAGAAACGATGCGATCAGGATCGGCAATGAAGGCTTCGTGCGAGACGCCGGTTGCCGCGAGGAGCAGGAGCCGGGCATCGAGGTCGGGCGTCCCATTGGCGCTCGCACGAAGCCGATCCCGACTTCGACGCAACAAATGTCCGAGCGATATGTCGCAGTCGACCCTATGCGCCATCACCTTCGGCCTCTGCCAGAAGCCCGGCCTGATGCTCGGTCACCAGCGCCTGGATGAGCTCACCCAGCGCGTCGCCGCGGATCACCTGATCGAGCTTGTAGAGGGTCAGATTGATGCGATGGTCGGTCACCCTTCCCTGCGGAAAATTATAGGTGCGGATGCGCTCGGACCGATCGCCGGAGCCGACTTGCCCGCGACGGGCCGCCGAGCGCGCCGAATCAAGCCGTTCGCGCTCAAGATCATACAAACGCGCCCGCAGGACCTTCAGCGCCTTCGCCTTGTTTTTGTGCTGGGATTTCTCATCCTGCTGCGTGACGACGACGCCGGTCGGCAGATGGGTGATGCGCACGGCGCTGTCCGTCGTGTTGACGGACTGGCCACCGGGCCCGCTCGAGCGATAGACATCGATGCGCAGATCCTTTTCATCGATGGCGATGTCGACCTCTTCGGCTTCGGGAAGCACGGCCACCGTCGCGGCGGACGTATGAATGCGCCCCTGGTTCTCCGTCTCCGGGACGCGCTGCACCCGATGCACACCGGACTCGAATTTGAGGTCGGCAAACACGCCGCGGCCGGCGATCGTGGCGATGACTTCCTTATAGCCGCCCATTTCCGCCTCGCTCGCCGTCAGGACCTCCACGGTCCAGCCCTTTAGCGAGGCATAGCGCTGATACATGCGGAAGAGATCGCCGGCGAACAAAGCAGCCTCGTCACCACCGGTCCCGGCCCGAACTTCGAGGATGACGTTCCGCTCGTCCGCCGCATCCTTCGGGATCAGCAGCAGCTTGACCGAGCGTTCGAGGGCCTCCAGCCGCTGGGCGAGTTCCGCCCGCTCCTCCTCCGCCATCGACTTGAGCTCCCGGTCGGTGTCGGGAGCCTCGATCAGCTTGGCGAGCTCGTCATTCTCGGTCATGGCACGCCGCAGGGCCTCTGCAGCCTGGGCGACAGGCTCGAGTTCCGCATATTCTTTGGACAGCTTGACGAACTGGCTTGCCTCGGGGCCGCCAGACAGCTCCGCCTCGATGGTCCGGAACCGGTCGAGCATCCGGTCGAGCTTGTCGCTTTTCAACATGAGTTAAAAACCATAAGGGACCGCTGACGGGTCACCGCCAACGATCCTCAGCTTTTTCGTTCGCTGCGTTCTAAAGCAAAACGCGCTGCCGGGTCAGCTTTTCTTGTTCAGGGCAGCGAGATCCAGTGAGCGACCCACGAGGATCTCGCCCGGAGCGCCGAGAGTGCCGCTCTCTTTGCCGTCCACGATATAGGTCAGGGCACCGCCGTCGCGAGCGATGACGACCAGATCATTTCGGTTGGGCACCCGGTAGGCGTCGCCCACCATCATCGTCTTCGTCAGCACCACATTGCCCTGACGATCCTCGATGCGCACCCAGACCGGCGCATTGGCTTTCAGAACCAAGCGGGAATTGTCGTTCTCCGTTCCGAAGACACGGCTCTGCTGGTCTTTGCTGGCGGAAGGCTTCGACACCGGCTCGGTCGCTACGGTCCCCGAAACATTCTGCTGGATGAATTCTGTCAGCCCGCCGAGCTCATCATCCCCCGCGGGTGTGCCCCCGGCCGGAGCGGCATCCTGAGACGTGAGATTGTCAGCCGCCGGCTCCATTTGAGGAGCTGTCTCGGTGGCCGCCGTATCGTCGGCACCGCTATTCACGCTCGCCGTAGTGATAGGGTCGCCGACCTCGACAGGAGTGCCATCCGCCCGCACGACGGGCAGGGACCCGGAGGAGCCGCCTGTCAGTCCCGGAATAATGATCCACGCCGCACCGCCGAAGATGCCTGTCGCCACGAAAACGGCCAAGAGCACGCCCATCGTACTGGATCGAAGTGTGCCGATCCCTGGAAAGGCCACCACTTTGCCGGTGCTGCGCAAAGCACGCTCGGCCGGGCTGTGGATCCGGATGCGATCCAGCACCGTGACGTAATGCTGTGCCAAGGGTGCGGGTTCGAAGCCCAGGAATGACGCATAAGTCGTCAGATACCGCAGGGCATCGTCGGGATCTGGAAACGCAATGAGGTCACCGTCCTCGATTGCAGCAAGATAGCGGCGATTGATCCGCGTCGCGAGAGCTGCATCTTCAAGCGAGCAGTTGAAACGCTCGCGTTCGCGGCGCAGGAACCAACCGACTTCGGCAGCCGGATTGCTCTTGTCGGGTCGACGTGCCGGCGAAGTTTTCCGTTCGGTCGTCGGGTGGGATTGATTGATCGAGTCCATGGATCCCGGTCTCGCCTGTACTGCCAGCGGATAGTCAGGCGGCAAATCCGGGGTCACCCCGTCATCACGCCCAACTCATGCGTGAAAGATGACCGAGAAAGGTAAGCAATTGATAAACAGCGTTAACCGTAACCCCTAAAATACCACCTTAAACGGGAATTTCATTGTCCCGGGCGAATTTCATCATATAGGGCCGCAGGCTGTGCTCGGGCAGTTCCAGCAAGGGGATCAGGTATTCGGCCAGTTTGTCGGCCCTCAGCTTGAGGATCATCTCCTTGACCGGACCCACGGCAGCAGGCGCCATCGAAATGGACCGCAAGCCCAGTCCGATCAGCGTCATCGCCTCGATCGGCCGCCCCGCCATTTCGCCGCAGAGATTGACCGGCACCCCATAAGTGATCCCCGCACGGACGATATCGCGAATGATCGAGAGGGGTGCAGGGCTCAGCGGATCGTAACGACCGGCCAGCCGGGGATGGCCACGGTCGCTCGCAAACAGAAACTGCACCAGATCGTTCGATCCGATCGAGACGAAATCCACCAGCTCCATCAAACGGTCGAGTTGCCAGACCAGGGCAGGGACTTCGATCATGGTCCCGGCGCGAACCACTTTCGGCAGCTCGTATCCTTTGCCGGCGAGATAATCATATTGCTCGTCGAGAAGCTCCCGCGCGCGGCGGAACTCGTCGACCTCGGCCACCATGGGAAACATCACGGCCAATTCCCGGCCGCCGGCGGCCTTCAGCAGCGCACGCAGCTGCAGCTTCATCAACGCCGGGCGGTCGAGAGCCATGCGGATGGCGCGCCACCCCAATGCCGGGTTTTCCTCTTTGGCCTGACGGAGATACGGAAGGACCTTGTCGGCGCCGATGTCGAGTGAGCGGAAAACGACCGGCTTGCCGCTGGCGGCATCGAGAACGCCTCGATAATGCGCCACCTGCTCGTCCATGCGCGGAAACGAGGAGGAGATCATGAACTGCAGCTCGGTGCGGAACAGCCCGATGCCGTCGGCTCCCGACTCGACCAGATGCGGAAGGTCGACCAGCAGCCCCGCATTGATGGACATCGTGATGCGGACGCCGTCCGCCGTGACCGGAGCGATATCCCGCGATGCGGCATATTGTTCCTGGCGCTTCGCATAGAAGCGCACTTTTTCGGCATAGGCCTGCTCGATGTCGCCGGAAGGCCTGACATGCACTTCGCCGCCGCCGCCGTCGACGATGATGGCATCGCCGGTGTCGACGACATCGATGACGCCCGCAGCTTGGCCGACCAAAGGAATTCCAAGGGCGCGCGCGACAATCGCCACATGGCTGGTCAGACCGCCCTCCTCCAGGACGACGCCGCGCAGTTTTAGCCGGTCGTAATCGAGAAGCTCAGCGGGTCCCATCGTCCGCGCCACCAGGATTGCGTCCTTCGGCAGATCACCGGAGGCAGCAGTGCGCGATTGTCCCGTCAGAACCCGGAGCAGCCGGTTGGCCAGATCGTCGAAATCATGCAGCCGATCCCGGAGATAGGGATCCTTCTGCCGCAGCATCCGGGCGCGGTTGTCGCTATGGACGCGCTCGACGGCGGCTTCCGCCGTAAGCCCCGTACGCACCGCCTCCTGCATCCGGTTGAGCCAGCCGCGATCATGGGCGAACATCCGATAGGTTTCGAGCACATCGCGGTGATCGCCTCGCGGAGCCTCGAGGCCCTGAACCATCGCATCGATCGAATGCTGCAGTTCGGCGATCGAGGTATTGAGGCGAAGCATCTCAGCCGGGATGTCTTCGGCGATGAGATTGGTGACGATGACGCGGGGTTCATGCAGGACCGCGTGGCCCAGTGCGATGCCGTCCGCCAGGGCCTCTCCCTTGATGTGATGGGACCTCACATGCGCGACGTCGACCTCGACATCGGCTGCGATATTCTCCAGCTCGCCCGAAGCAATCACTTCGGCCAATACCATCGCCGTGATCTGCAAGGCCTCCTCCTCATCCTCGCTATAGAGGCGAGAGGTGCGATTCTGGACGACGAGGACGCCCAAAGTGAGGCCGGCGCGAAGCAGGGGAACGCCAAGGAAGGATTTGTAGATTTCTTCGCCGGTTTCCGGGAGATATTTGAACGCGGGGTGAGTGTGGGCGTCTTGCAGGTTGAGTGACTCAGCCTGGGCGGCGATGGTGCCGACGAGGCCTTCGCCGATCCGCAGTTTGCTCTGGTGAACGGCAGTCGGGTTCAATCCCTCGGTCGCATAGAGTTCAAGGACTCCGCCCGGCCGCATGACATAGATCGAGCAGACCTCCGCGACCATGTTGGAGGCAATCAGAGCGGCAATCTTGTCGAGCCGCTTCTGCGCAGCTTCCGGCTCCGCCATAACCTCGCGCAGCCGCCTGAGCAGAATACGCGGGCCAGCTGCGGATACTGGCATCAGGGTGCATCCCCTCCGCTGATGTCTGCGGCCGGTTTAATGGGCGTCGTCCATCGTTCGATCCGGGCTCTCATGCCAGCCACAGTCACTCCCCGTCCAGGTCGTAAGTCGTATGCAGCGTGCGTACGGCCAGCTCAGTATAGGCCGCATCGATCAAAACGCTGACCTTGATCTCAGAGGTCGTAATGGCCTGAATGTTGATGCTCTTTTCAGCCAACGCCTTGAACATGTCGGCGGCGACTCCCGCATGGCTCCGCATGCCGACGCCGATGACCGAGATCTTCGCCACGTCCTGGGACGAGCGGATCCTCTCATAGCCGATCATGTCCTTGGATTCGTCGATCGCCTTCAGGGCGCGGTCGAGATCCTTCTGGGGCACGGTGAAGGTCACGTCCGTCAGCCCGTCTTCGGACACATTCTGAACGATCATGTCGACGCTGATGCCCCGATCCGCCAGGGGACCGAAAATGGCAGCGGAGACGCCAGGCCGGTCGGGGACCCGCACCACGGTCACTTTGCCCTCATCCCGGGAATAGGCGATGCCGGTGACGACTTGCTGTTCCACTATGTCTTCCTCATCGCAAACGAGGGTGCCTGGCCCGCCGCCATCGCTGGTGTTCTGGTTCGGCGAGTCCGGCGCCTCGAAGCTTGATCGCACTTGCAGGGGCACGCGATAGACCATCGCCAATTCGACGGATCGCGTCTGTAGGACCTTCGCCCCGAGCGAAGCCATTTCGAGCATCTCTTCGTAAGAGATCCTAGCGATCTTCTGCGCCTTGGCAACGATCCGAGGATCCGTCGTGTAGACGCCGTCGACATCCGTATAGATATCGCATCGCGCATTCAATGCAGCCGCCAGAGCGACCGCACTCGTGTCGGAGCCGCCGCGTCCCAGTGTCGTGATCCGCCCATCGGTGCTGATCCCCTGGAAGCCGGCCATGACGGCAACCTGGCCTTGGGCAAAGCGCTCGATGATGCCCACGGGGTTGATCCGCATGATCCTGGCGGCGCCGTGCATTCCATCGGTTTCGAGCGGGACCTGCCAACCCTGCCACGATCGGGCGGGAATGCCCATCTCCTGCAGGACGATGGCGGTGAGGCCCGCGGTCACTTGCTCACCCGATGCAACGACGGCATCATATTCGCGCGCATCGTGGAGGGCGGCGGCCTCGCGTGTCCAGCCCACCAGCCGGTCCGTCGTGCCGGCCATGGCGGAAACGACGACGGCGACTTCGTGACCGGCATTGACCTCTCGGGCCACATGGCGCGCGACATTGCGGATGCGGGCGATATCCGCAACCGACGTCCCGCCGAACTTCATGACCAGACGGCCCATGACCCGCCTTTGACGCGGCGCAAAGAGCCGCGACCCTTAGATGAATTGTGACCCGACATATGAGAGAATCTGACCCCAGCCGGCGGCCGTAGTCATACTCATCGCCCCTCGGATATGCAATTAGTACGTGGCGATAAAAAGCGAGAAGGATCCATGGCAACGCCCCGCTCCGTAAAACGAACGACGATCGACGACGGTGAGGTCGCAAAATTCTCGGCCCTGGCGGCGCAATGGTGGGACCCCAAGGGCAAGTTTGCGGTCTTGCACAAGTTCAATCCTGTGCGCCTGGGCTACATCAAATCCCAGCTCTGCGCCCAGTTTGACCGAGACGACCTCTCCCTCAAGCCTTTCGCGGGACTGCGCATCCTGGACATAGGGTGCGGCGGCGGCCTGCTCTGCGAACCCATGGCACGGTTGGGAGCGACTGTTGTGGGCGTCGATCCCGCAGAAAAGAATATTCGCACCGCCCAGGTGCACGCGGAAGATCAGGGCCTCGCCATCGATTATCGCGTCGCCACGGCCGAAGCATTGGCGGATGCGGGCGAGCGCTTCGACGTGATCCTCAACATGGAGGTCATTGAACATGTGGCGAACCCTGAGCACTTTGTCGCCCGCTGCGCCGAAATGCTGGTTCCGGGGAGTCTGATGTTCATCGCGACCATCAATCGGAGCCTCAGGTCCTTTGCCTTGGCCATTGTCGGCGCCGAGTATGTGCTGGGCTGGCTCCCGCGCGGCACCCATCAATGGGAGAAGTTCATAACGCCCGCAGAGCTCGAAGCCATGACGGTCGCAGCAGGGCTGGCGACCCGGGATGTGACGGGGGTCATTTACAACCCGCTGGCCTCGAGCTGGAAACGCTCCGAGGATAGCTCCGTCAACTACATGATGCTGGCGGAACGCATCTAATTGCCGTCTTCGGGCAGTCTCGGCAGAGCTTGGATCTGGATTCCCTCTTCGACCAGCGCATGGGCATCCTCCGCAGTGGCCTCGCCATAGATGCTGCGCTGTTCGGCCTCGTCGTAATGCATCTTGCGGGCTTCTTCGGCGAAACGGGGGCCGACATTCTCCGAATTCGCCTCGATATGCTTCTTGATGCTGCGCAGCGCCTCGATCATGGCGGCCAACCGTGGATCCGGCGCCGGGGCGGCGACGAAGCTCGCGGCCTCCACCGGACTTTGAGCCTGGCCCCCGACGCTGGGAGACATGATCGCTTTCTTGACGTCCGCCGTCCCGCAATGAGGGCAGGTGACGAGGGAGGCGTCCAGCTGCCGGTCGAAGCCGGCAATGCTCCCGAACCACCCGTCGAATTCGTGGCCCTCGCTGCAGATCAGGTCATAACGGATCATGAGGCGACCTTGAGCTTCCCTCGGCTGTCTTCGGCCACGGAAAACCGCCGGCCATGGGTGAGGGACGGCACACGCCCACGCGCCTGACGCACCGCCGCCATGTCGACCTCCGCCAGGATCACTCCAGGTTCGGTCCCGGCTTCCGCGAGCACGTCTCCCCATGGCGACACGATCAGGCTGTGACCATAGGTTTCACGACCGCTGTCATGGGTCCCGCCCTGGGCAGGGGCGATCACGAAGGCGCCATTCTCGATGGCCCGAGCCCGCAACAAGATGTGCCAGTGGGCTTCTCCCGTCTGCCGCGTGAAGGCGGCCGGGACCGTCAGCACCGAGGCACCCTGCTCCGCAAGGCTGCGGTAAAGGTGGGGGAAGCGCAGATCATAGCAGACGGTCATCCCCAGGGTGGCCCATGGCAGATCCGTCACCACGGCCCTGTCTCCTGGTTCGAAGCTGTTCGACTCGCGATAGCTCTCCCCATTGGCCAGATCCACATCGAACATGTGGATCTTGTCGTACCAGGCTGCGACCTCGCCCTGCGGGTTGATGAGAAAGGAGCGATTCGCCGCCTTGGCGCCGACTTTGACCGGCAGGGAGCCGATGAGCAGCCAGATGGAGAGTTCACGCGCCCGCGCCGACAGTCTGGCAAGCGCGATGTCTTCCTCGGGAGCGGTAAGGCTCGCAAGCAGCTTCTGCTTGTCCTGTTCGATGATCGACGTCATCTCCGGCGTTCCGATGAATTCGGCGCCAGAGCGGGCGGCTTCGGTGATCAAGGCCTCGGCGGCCTCGATGTTGAGCAACACGTCGCGGCCGGAGCACATCTGCACGCAGGCGACGGTGAATGTGCTGGCCGTTTGATCGGTCACCATGGCCTCAAGACGCTTGCAGCAAGGGGTCGAGCTTGCCCGCACGGTCCATGGCGTTCATGTCGTCAAATCCGCCCACATGTGTCTCACCGATGAAGATCTGGGGCACGGTTCGCTGTCCATTGGCGCGCTGGGTCATCGACTGCCGCAATTCGGGCTGACCGGAGACGTCGATCTCCTCGAATGGCACGCCCTTTCTGCCGAGGAGATCCTTGGCAGCATGGCAGTACGGGCAAAAGCTCGTCGTATAGATCGTCACTTTAGGCATGGATCACTCGGCAGCACGGGGACCATGTGACGCAAATGCGCCTTCCGATCGTCATATATGGATGCGGGCGGGGTCGAACACAAGCGCGAAGACGAGCACGTCAACGGCTCTGGCCCCCGCTTTCATGCATGTTTCCGCACAGGCTTCGGTGGTGGCCCCGGTCGTCAGGACGTCGTCCACCAACACGATGCGGCGACCCTCGATCCGCGCGCGGCCCTTCTCCGAAATGGCAAAGGCTCGCTTCACGTTCTTGCGCCGCGCATGGTCGTTGAGGGACGTCTGCGACTGCGTCGCTTTCACCCGCCTCAACGAAAACAGGTCGACCGGGCGCCCGCTCAGCTTTGCAAGCCGCTGAGCGAGCACGGCCGACTGATTGTAACGCCGCGTCCAAAGTCGTCCCCGGTGGAGGGGCACCGGCATGATGAGGTCGCATTCTCTCAAGAGCTGAGCACCGGATCGCGCCATCATCCGGCTCATCAGCTCGAACACTTCATGCCGGTCCCCGTATTTGGCGGCATGAATGAGCGTCCGGGAGACGTCGTCGAAGATCACGGCCCCGCGGGCTCGATTGAACTTCGGGGGCCGTGCCAGCGCCAGGGCACTCACCGCGCCCTCGCCCGGATCATAGGCGAACGGCACTCCAAGGCGATTGCAGAGCGGTGCGTCGATGACCGTCAGTTTCTGCCAGCACGATGCACACAGAGCGCGCGGCGTCGCGATCTCCTCTTTGCAGGAGAGGCACTGTGGCGGCAGCACGAGATCCACGACGAGACGGCCCATGCTGCCGGCGATGTTGAAAAGAGAGTCCATCCCCGACCTCCTCGCCAATCACGCCGGAGCCCGGTGATCGAAAGCAAGGTCCCCGAAAGCTATCCACATTTCCTCCAAAGGAAATCCACAGCTCTTCCACAAGCGCTCTGGCGGTTTGGGCCGTCAGGGCCATATTGAGTTCTATGAAGCCGACGCCCGATTCCGGTAACGCCTTTCCGATCGTCTTTGACCGGCGCCTCGTACGTGCCAGGAGGTCACGGGCGCTCCGGCAGTTGAAGGATGTGGATTTCCTCACGGACGCGGTGATTCCGGAATTGGCCGACAGGCTGGCCTTGATCAACCGCACATTCGAGATGGGCATGGTCATGGGGGCCGGTGCCGCTCACATCGCGCGGGGCCTGGCGTCAGCGGGACGGATCGAACGCATGATCGTCGCCGATGTCGCGGCAGCCAACGATGCCGACCTCGTCTGCGATGATGAAGTTCTGCCCTTGGCGCCGGAAAGCCTCGACTGTCTCGTCAGTGGTCTGGCCTTCCACTGGATCAACGACCTTCCCGGAAGTCTCGTTCAGATGCGGCGGGCATTGAAAGCGGATGGTCTGCTTCTCGCAGCTCTCTTTGGCGGCGAAACTCTGTTCGAGCTGCGGACATCCTTGCTGATGGCCGAGGCCGACAGTCCGTTCGGTGCCGCCCCGCGGGTCTCGCCCTTCCTTGATGTCCGCGATGCGGGAGCACTGCTGCAGCGCGCAGGCTTCGCTCTGCCGGTGGTGGACTCCGATCGCCTGACCGTCCGCTATCCCGACCCGCTCGCCTTGATGCGCGAATTGCGGCTGTTGGGCGCGACCAACGCGATGGTGGACCGGAGCCGCCGGCCCCTGACGCGCAGCGTCCTCATGAAGGCCTGCGAGCATTACGCCGCCCACTTCTCCGACCCCGATGGAAAGGTGAGGGCGACCTTCCAGGTCTTGTACCTCACGGGCTGGGCTCCCCACGAGAGCCAGCAGAAGCCGCTGCGCCCAGGGAGCGCCACGGCTCGGCTCGCCGATGCCTTGCAGACCGTCGAGAAGAACTTTCCCGCGCGCTAGCTGAAGGCCTCAGAGAGCGTCCCGCAGATGCGGGATGAGCGGCAGATCGGCGGGGGGCATGGGATAGTCCCGCATCCGCTGCGGCTTGACCCAGGCCAGCTCTTGAGCCTCTTGAGCGGCAACAGTGCCCGACCAGCGGCGGCAGATATAAAGCGGCATCAACAGATGGAAGTGCTCATAGGCATGACTGGCGAACGTCAAGGGCGCCAGACAGGCGGCGGAGACCTCGATCCCGAGCTCTTCCCGCAGCTCTCGGATCAGGGCGATCTCCGGCGTCTCGTCCGGCTCCACCTTTCCGCCGGGAAATTCCCAGAGACCAGCCAAGGCCTTGCCTTCCGGGCGCTTCGCAAGCAGCACCCGGCCATCGGCGTCCACGAGAGCGCAAGCTGCCACCAGGACCATCTTCATCGGCCAGGCACCCCGGCGGCTTCGACTGTCGGTCTCAGCTGCGATAATCCGCATTGATGTCGATATAGCCGTGGGTCAGGTCGCAGGACCAGACCGTGGCACGCCCGTCGCCGACGCCGACATCGACGTCGATCGTGATGTCGCGACCCTTCATATGCGGCACGACATCCGGCTCGTGATAGTCGGGATCGCGCATGCCGGCGACGGCGACCTGGATCCCGCCGATGGCGATGCGGAGCTTGTCGCGCGATGCCGCCTCCCCCGACTTGCCCACTGCCATGACGATCCTTCCCCAATTCGCATCGGCCCCGGCGATTGCCGTTTTGACCAGCGGCGAATTGCCGATCGTCAGCCCGATCCGTCGAGCCGCGAGGTCGCTCTCGGCTCCCGTGACCGTGATCGTCATCAGCTTCTGTGCGCCCTCGCCATCGCGAACGACGAGCAGGGCCAGTTCCCGGGTGACCGTGTCCAAGGCCTGGCGGAAATCATCCAGTTCCGGATCCGTCTCGGAGACGTCGGCCGCATTGCCGGCTTGTCCGGTGGCGAAGATCAGCACCGTGTCGCTGGTCGACGTGTCCCCGTCCACCGTGGTGCAGTTGAAGCTCTTGTCGACGCTCGCCGTGAGCAGAGCCTGCAGGATCGGCTGAGGCAGGGCTGCATCGGTAAAGAGGAAGGCCAGCATGGTCGCCATGTCCGGGGCGATCATGCCGGAGCCCTTGGCGATGCCGTTGATGGTCACGGACTTGCCCCCGAGCCGGGCCGTGGCCGTGGCGCTCTTGGGGAACGTGTCGGTGGTCATGATCGCCCGGGCGGCCTCGGCCCATTTCGTCTCGTCGACCGCAGCGGCAAGACTGTCGAGGGCCGCGAGAATGGGCGCCGTGGGCAGGGGCTCGCCGATGACCCCGGTCGAGGCGAGATAGACTTCCTCACGCCGGCATCCTACGGCCCGCGCGACGGCGTCGGCCGAGATCGCGACGGCCTCGTCGCCGATCCGGCCGGTGAAGGCATTTGCATTGCCGGAGTTGACCAGCAGGGCGCGGGCGCCGCCATGGCCAAGCTGTTGGCGGCACCAATCGACGGGTGCGGATGCGGTCTTGGAGCGGGTGAGGCTCCCTGCGGCCACGGTGCCCGGGGGCAGCACCGCCAGCATCAAATCGGTCCGTCCCTTGTAGCGTATCCCGGCCTCGACGGCCGCAAGGCGGACGCCGGCGATGGGGTTCAGCGAAGGATTTGAGTCGGGGGCAAGAGGAGATACGGGCAGCTTGGTCGCCATGAGCATGTCCACAAATGAACGCGGCATGCCCGGTTGGCATGCCGCTGGTTTTTCATATCATAGCGCTGCGGAGAGTGTCGTCTATTGCGCCGGTTTCGCCTGCGCCGGTGGTTGTCCCGGTTGCGTGGGTTGCTGGCCCTTCTGCATCTCTTCCATCTGGGTCTTGAGACGCTTCAGATCGGGATCCACGAGCTCCACGTCCGAAGCCTTGCGGAGCTCGGCCACCTTCTCCTGGACCTTTTGCCGGAGGACGATGAGCGTCAGACCGTTCTTGACCTTCTCATAGGGTTCCGCGCCTCCCTGCTTGCGCTCGACGACCTTGATGATATGCCAGCCATACTGGGTCTTCACGGGATCCGAAATCTCACCCGGCTTAAGCGCGAAGGCGACCTGGGAAAATTCCGGAACCATCTCGTCAGCGCTGAAGAAATCGAGGTCGCCTCCATATTGGGCGGACCCGTCCTTGCTGATCTGCTTGGCAAGGTCTTCGAAATTCGCGCCCGCTTTGATTTTGGTGAGCGCGTCCTGTGCCTGCTCTTCGGTGTCGACGAGGATGTGCTTGGCATGAACGCGCTCGGAGGCGTTCACTTTGGCCGCTTGCTCGTCATAGATCTTGCGGACTTCCTCTTCCTTCACTGTCGGCTGGATCTTCGCCTGGAAGAAGGCGTCGCGAAGCGCCTTGGCCTGATAGAAAGCGAGCCGGCGCTTGTACTCGTTCGTATCGGCGATCGATTCCTTGACGCCCTCCTGAGCCATCAGGTGACGTTCGATGAGGTATTCGACCACGAAGGCATAGCGCAGCTGCGGGGGCACTTCCGAGAGCTGCGGGAGATCGTCGGCAGCCAGCTTCACCTCGGAGGCATGGATCTCGTATCCGTTGACCTTGGCGACGACGGGATCCTCGGGGGGAACCTGCTGCGCCATCGCCATCGGCGATAGGGTCAAAGCGATTGCGACTGCTGCGACGGAGCACAGTCCCTTCTTCAACGTCATGGTTTCTCCCAATCCTCTGCCGGCCGCACTTGTCTGCGCGCCATGCTGGAGCCCTCTTGAACCCAGATTTCGGCGACAATGTGCCAGGGATCTCGCGTCCAACTGGCCCAACCTCCATGTCGCATGCCCGAACAATGGCGATAAAGGTCCCGGCATGCAAGCATGGAAACCTGTCCCCGATGCAGCGTCGAGACGCCTCACGAGCTGCTTCGTCAATTGAAAGTGAACGTCTCCCGTTCTATGTGATGTGCCATATCGTTACCCTTTGCCGCATTTGCTTCACTCCTGGTCTGAGGCCTGAGCGCCTTGCAATGTCGACGGGTCGCGACGAGATCGCAAATTGCACGGATTGCGCCGCTCCAGTAGAACACGGCGGAAAACGTGCGGGATGCATTGCAGCCGACATCAGCGGCCACAAGGACTCTGCCTATGGTTTCCTTCTCAGCGCTTGCCTCGAAGATCTTTGGAACCTCCAACGAGAAGCGGCTAAAGCGCTATTACGACACAGTCGCCTCCATCAACGCGATGGAACCGGAGATCGCGCGCCTCACGGACGAGGAGCTTCGGGGGCAGACAGTGAAATTTCGCGAGCAGCTCGCGGCCGGAAAGAACCTCAATGACCTGCTCGTGCCGGCATTCGCCACGATTCGCGAAGCCGCCAAGCGGGTCTTGGGGCAGCGGCATTTCGACGTCCAGCTCATCGGCGGCATGGTCCAGCATGAGGGCAAGATCTCGGAGATGCGCACCGGCGAGGGCAAGACGCTGGTGTCGACCGCCCCCGGCTATCTCAACGCCCTGACAGGCCAGGGCGTGCATGTCGTGACGGTGAACGACTACCTGGCCAGCCGCGACGCGGAATGGATGGGGCGCGTCTATAAATTCCTTGGGCTGACGGTGGGATGCATCATTCACGGCCTCGACGACCAGCAGCGGCGCGAGGCCTACCACTGCGACATCACCTACGGCACGAACAACGAGTTCGGCTTCGACTATCTTCGCGACAACATGAAGTTCCATCTCGAGGACATGGTCCAGCGCGGACATGTCTTCGCGATCGTCGATGAGGTCGATTCGATCCTGATCGATGAGGCGCGGACGCCTCTGATCATCTCCGGTCCCCTGGAAGATCGCTCCGAGCTGTACCTCAAAGTCGATGATTTCATTCCCCTGCTTCTGCCGGAGCATTATGAGGTCGACGAGAAGCAGAAGACGGTCTCGCTGACGGAAGACGGCAACCAGCTCTTGGAAAGCCAGCTGCAGGAAGCCGGCATGCTGGAGGGCGATTCGCTCTATGACGTCGAGAATGTCTCCGTCGTCCACCACATCAATCAGGCCCTGAGGGCCCATAAGCTCTTCCAGAAGGACCGGGACTATATCGTTAAGGATGCCCAGGTCATCATCATCGACGAGTTTACGGGCCGCATGATGCCCGGTCGCCGCTATTCCGAGGGTCTTCATCAGGCGCTCGAGGCCAAGGAGCGGGTGCAGATTCAGCCCGAAAACCAGACCCTCGCCTCGATCACCTTCCAGAACTACTTCCGCCTCTACAAGAAGCTCGCCGGAATGACCGGCACGGCCGCGACGGAGGCCAACGAGTTTGACGACATCTACAAGCTGCAGGTCTTGGAGATACCGACCAACCTGCCCGTCAAGCGGATCGATGACGATGATGAAGTCTACCGGACGGCCCGCGAGAAATATCTGTCGATCATCGAGCTGGTGAAGCAGTGCCGCGAACGCGGCCAGCCCCTGCTGGTCGGCACCGCCTCGATCGAGAAGTCCGAAGTCCTGTCTGCCATGCTCAAGGAGCAGAAGGTCGTTCACAGCGTTCTGAATGCCCGCTACCACGAGCAGGAAGCCCAGATCATCGCTCAGGCCGGCGTCCCGGGCGCCGTGACGATCGCCACGAACATGGCCGGTCGCGGCACCGACATCCAGCTTGGTGGCAATGCGGACATGCGGATTGCAGCCGAGCTTTCCGACGTGACGGATGAAGCGGAATTCGCTCGCCGCGCTCAGGCGATACGGGAGGAAGTGGCCAGGCACAAGGAGACGGTGCTCGCCGCGGGAGGCCTCTATGTCGTGGGCACGGAGCGGCATGAGAGTCGCCGCATCGACAATCAGCTGCGGGGCCGTTCGGGACGCCAGGGCGATCCGGGACATTCGCGTTTCTTCCTGTCCCTTGAAGACGACCTCATGCGGATCTTTGGCTCCGAGCGCATGGACACCATGCTGCAGCGGCTCGGCATCCAGGAAGGTGAGGCGATCATCCATCCCTGGATCAACAAGGCTCTTGAGAAGGCGCAGCAGAAGGTCGAGGCACGCAACTTCGACATCCGCAAGAACGTCCTCAAATATGACGACGTCATGAACGACCAGCGCAAGGTGATCTTCGAGCAGCGTATCGAGATCATGCGTGGCCAGGAGATTTCGGACACCGTCGACGACATGCGCCACCAGGTCATCCATGATTTGGTGGCAGAGCACATTCCCGAGCGCGCCTATGCCGAGCAATGGGATGTGACTGGGCTGCATGAACGCGTCATCGAAGTGCTGGCCTATGATCTGCCGATCGAGGATTGGGCGAAGGAAGAAGGCATCGCGGACGAGGAAATCCGCGAGCGCATCGCGACCCATGTGAATGGCGGATACGAGGCCAAGCGGGAGCGCTACACACCGGACATCATGCAGCAGATCGAGAAGGCCGTTCTGCTCCAGACCTTGGACCATCTGTGGCGCGAGCACCTCGTGACCCTGGATCACCTGCGTCAAGCCGTCAGTCTGCGCGGATACGCTCAGCGCGATCCGCTGAACGAGTACAAGACCGAGGCCTTTACCCTCTTTGAATCCGTGCTTGCCAGACTACGCGAAGCGGTGACCGCCCAGCTGATGCGTGTCGAGCTCGCGCAGGACGTCCCTCCGGAATTCCTGGAGCAT
Organism: Rhodoligotrophos appendicifer; assembly: GCF_007474605.1. Lineage (NCBI taxonomy): Bacteria > Pseudomonadati > Pseudomonadota > Alphaproteobacteria > Hyphomicrobiales > Rhodoligotrophaceae > Rhodoligotrophos > Rhodoligotrophos appendicifer. The sequence continues at coordinate 700,852 of NZ_VHKL01000001.1, forward strand.
GATGAACTCCCGATGATGGAGGCCCATCATGCCAATCCGTTTACCGGCGAGGACGAGATGAACGAGCCCGCGCTCGCCTTTGCCGGCGGCGCACAATGGGGCGGCCCCTCGCGGATGGCGGCGGAACCGGTAGCCCTGAATCCGAATAATCCCGCGACATGGGGCAAAGTTCAGCGCAACGCGCCGTGCCCCTGCGGGTCAGGACGGAAATACAAGCATTGTCATGGAGCTCAGGCCTGAGCCGGACGCGACGTCCGGATCAGGCCGTCTGATCTACATGTGGATGGCGCGCCCTTCGACGGCCATCGCAGCCTCTTTGACGGCCTCTGAGAGGGTCGGGTGGGCATGGCAGGTGCGGGCGAGATCTTCTGATGAGCCGCCGAACTCCATCAGAACGGCAACCTCGTGGATCATCTCACCGGCATTGGTGCCGATGATGTGGCACCCGAGCACCCGGTCGGTTTTCGAATCCGCCAGAAACTTAACGTAGCCGTCGGTGGTGCGATTGGCCTTGGCGCGACCATTGGCCATGAAGGGAAACTTGCCGACTTTGTAATCGATTCCCGCGGCTTTGAGCTCTTCTTCGGTCTGCCCGACACTGGCCACCTCGGGCGAGGTGTAGATGACGCTGGGAATGACGCCGTAATTCACATGCCCGGCTTTGCCGGCGATGATCTCGGCAACGGCCACACCCTCGTCCTCACCCTTATGGGCCAGCATGGGGCCGCGGACCACGTCGCCGATGGCATAGACGCCGGCGAGACTGGTCTGGAAATGATCGTCGACGTCGACACGGCCCCTGTCGTCGCGCTTGATGCCGGCCTCATCGAGGCCGAGGCCCTCAGTGAAGGGCACCCGTCCGATCGCGACGAGTACGACATCGGCATCGAGCACGGTGGCCTCGCCGCCTTGCGCCGGCTCCGTGGTCACCTTCAGGCCCTTCTTCTGCTTTTCGACTCCCGTGACCTTGGTCGACATCAGGAAATCGATGCCCTGCTTCTTCAGGAGACGCTGGAAATCCTTGGAGATGCCCGCATCCATGCCAGGCGTGATGCGATCCAGAAACTCGACGACCGTGACCCGCGCGCCCAGACGCCGCCAGACGGATCCGAGTTCGAGACCGATGATCCCTGCGCCGATGACGACCAGCTTCTCCGGCACCTTATCGAGAGTGAGCGCGCCGGTCGAAGAGACGATCTGCTTCTCGTCGATCTCGACACCCTTGAGGCGTGTGACGTCCGACCCGGTCGCGATCACGATCGCTTTTGTTTCGATGGTCTCGGTCTTGTCGCCGTCTGCCACCTCGACCGTGCCGGCACCGAGAATGCGGCCCTTGCCCTTGAAGGCTGTGACCTTGTTCTTCTTCAGAAGGAACTCGACGCCCTTCACATTCCCAGAGACGCCGTCGTCCTTGAACGCCATCATCGTGGCGAGATCGAGCTTGGGCGCTTCGATCTTGATTCCCATCTCGGCGAAATGATGAGCGGCCTTCTCGAATTCCTCGCTTGCATGAAGCAAGGCCTTCGAGGGAATGCAGCCGATATTCAGGCAAGTTCCGCCGAATGTGGGGTTTTTCTCCACGACGGCCACCTTCAATCCCAGCTGCGCCGCACGGATCGCGCACACATAGCCGCCTGGGCCGGTCCCGATAACCACGAGATCGAAGCTCTCCGCCATCTCAAACCTTTCTACTCGGTATCCTGATGTTTGCCCAAAGGACCGCTCAGGGACCAGATATGGCCGAACGGATCCCGGATCCGTCCGTAACGATCACCCCAAGGGGCATCCTTCATCGCCACGACCATCTCGGCACCGGCCTGGATCGCCCTGTCGAATCCGGCATCGGCATCACGCGCCGATGTGAAATGGAGCTGAAGCGCCACGGGGGTGCCGCCTAGCGTGGCCGGCGCCGGTGTGCCATTGGGGCCGAATTCGGGAAACTCGTCGCAAATATAGACTTGGCCACCATGGATGTTGATGACGGCGTGCAGCACACGCTCCCCGTCATCCGCCATCACCTTCCTCTTCAGCACGGCCCCGAACGCTGCTTCGTAGAAGTCGAGCGCCTTGCCCCCGCCCTTCACCGTCAGATGGGGGACAAGCGGAGGCACTGCTAGTTCCGGTGCTGGTGTCATGGACCGCCCTTAGAGATCGAGGAAGAGGCGCTGCGGCGCCTCCAGGGACTCCTTAACGCGAACCAGGAAAGTGACCGCTTCCTTACCATCGACGATTCGGTGATCGTAGGACAGAGCAAGATACATCATCGGCCGCGCCTCGATCTTACCATCGAGAACCACCGGCCGCTGTTGAATCTTGTGCATCCCGAGAATGCCCGACTGCGGAGCGTTCAGGATCGGGGTCGACATCAGCGAACCGTAGATCCCGCCATTCGAGATGGTGAAGGTCCCTCCCTGCATCTCGTCGATGCGGAGCTGGCCGTCGCGGGCGCGCTTGCCGAAATCGTTGATGGATTTCTCGATGCCGGCCAAGCTCATGCGGTCGGCATCGCGCACCACAGGAACGACCAGGCCCTTGTCGGTGCCGACGGCGACACCGATGTGGTAGTAATTCTTATAGACCATTTCGTCCCCGTCGATCTCGGCATTGACCGCCGGGATCTCCCGCAGGGCATGGACGCAGGCCTTGACGAAGAAGCTCATGAAGCCAAGCTTCACGCCGTGTTTCTTCTCGAACAGGTCTTTGTATTCGTTGCGCAGCGCCATGACGGCCGACATGTCCACCTCGTTGAAGGTGGTGAGCATGGCGGCTGTGTTCTGAGCATCCTTCAGGCGACGGGCGATGGTCAGGCGAAGACGGCTCATCCGGACCCGCTCTTCGAGCCCTTCTGAAGCGGTCTCGGAGGGTGCCTTTGCTGTAGCGGGAGCCTCGGCTCGGGTCGCCGCCTCGGCTTCGGGGCGGCCGCCGCGCTCCATGAATTCGAGGATGTCTCCCTTGAGAACGCGCTGATCCTTGCCGGTGCCCTCGATGGCCTTGATATCGACCTTGCTCTCTTCAGCCAGGCGACGGACTGCGGGCGACTGAGTGTCGGCGGCTCCTGAGCGGCTGCTACCGTCGCGCGGGGCGACGGGTTCCGGCCCCACGACGGGCTCGGGATGATCAGCCTTCACGTCCGGGCGTTGCGGTTCCTTGGGCGGCTCCACGATGCGGCCCTTGGCCTGCGGTCCTGACTTCTTGGCCGCGGCCCCCGCTTCGGCGATGGCACCAAGGATCGCACCGACATTGACCGTCTCGCCATCCTTGACCCGAATGTCGGAGAGCACTCCGCCAGCGGGAGCCGGAACCTCGATCGTGACCTTGTCGGTCTCGAGCTCGACCAGCGGCTCGTCGGCCTTGACCGTGTCGCCTTCTTTCTTGAACCACTGAGCGATCGTGGCTTCCGTGACGGATTCGCCGAGGCTCGGAACACGAATTTCGGTGGGCATCTCTGGCCTTTCAAAGTGATGCAGCCGGGCTGCCGGCTGCGACGGATCAGTTGCGCAGGGCCTCGGGGCTCAGCGCTTCATTCAGGAAATTCTCGAGCTCACGCTGATGCTTCGAATGCAGCCCCGTGGCCGTTGCCGCCGAGGCGGAGCGGCCCACGTAACGCGGACGCTTATGCTTGGCGTCAACATATTGAAGCACCCATTCGAGATTGGGTTGCACGAACGTCCAGGCGCCCATGTTGTAGGGTTCCTCCTGGCACCAGATGATCTCGGCATCCGGAAAGCGTCCCAGTTCCGTTACCAATGCCTTGGCAGGGAACGGATAGAGCTGCTCCAGGCGCATGAGATAGATGTCGTCGACACCCCGCTTCTCGCGCTCCTCATAGAGATCGTAATAAACCTTGCCGGTGCACAGGACGACGCGACGGATCTTCTTATCCTCGACGAGCTTGATCTTCTGGTCCGGCAGGAGCTCCGCATCATCATAGAGGACACGGTGGAAGCTGGTCTCCGGACCCATCTCATCCAGGCGTGAGACCACCCGCTTGTGCCGCAGCAGCGACTTCGGCGTCATGATGATCAGCGGCTTGCGGAAGTCGCGATGCAGCTGCCGCCTGAGGATGTGAAAATAGTTCGAAGGCGTCGTGCAGTTGGCCACCTGCATGTTGTCTTCGGCGCAGAGCTGCAGGTAGCGCTCGAGCCGGGCCGAGGAATGCTCCGGTCCCTGACCCTCGTAGCCGTGGGGGAGCAGCATCACCAGCCCCGACATCCGCAACCATTTGCGTTCGCCGGAGGAAATGAACTGGTCCACCACCACCTGGGCGCCATTGGCGAAATCGCCGAACTGCGCCTCCCACAGCACCAGCGTCTTCGGCTCCGACAGGCTGTAACCATATTCGAAGCCGAGAACGGCCTCTTCCGAGAGCGCCGTATTGATGATCTCAGCCTGCGCCTGGTCAGGCGCCAGATTGTTGATCGGAGTGTAGGGCTCTTCGGTTTCCTGATCGACGATGACGGAATGGCGTTGCGAGAAGGTGCCGCGCTGGCTGTCCTGTCCGGACAGACGCACCGGATAGCCCTCCACGAGGAGTGAGCCATAGGCCAACTGCTCGGCGGTGGCCCAATCGATCCCGGCGCCTTCGTCGATCGTCTTGCGGCGCTGCATGAAGATGCGCTTGATCGTGCGATGGGCGTTGAAACCCTCGGGGATCTCGGTGAGTTTCGTACCGATCTCCTTCAGCATGTCCATCGGCACGCCGGTCACGCCCTTGCGCGGGCCTTCATCCTTGGGCTGGGTAAATCCTGCCCAGCGACCATCGAGCCAATCGGCTTTGTTGGGCTTGTAGCTGTCTGAGCTTTCAAACTCCTCGTCGAGCTGACGTCGGAAGCCGGAGCGCATAGCCTCTGCTTCTTCCGCGGTGACGACGCCTTCCTCGACCAGCCTCTTCGAATAGATCTCGACGACGGAGGGCTGCTGCGCAATGCGCTTGTACATCAACGGCTGGGTGAAGGAGGGCTCGTCGGCCTCGTTGTGGCCGAAGCGGCGATAGCAGAACATGTCCACCACCACCGGCTTGTGGAAGCGTTGGCGGAACTCCACGGCGATCTTCGCCGCATAGACCACCGCTTCCGGATCATCGCCATTCACATGGAAGATGGGGGCCTCGATCATCTTCGCGACATCCGAAGGATAGGGCGAGGACCGGGCATGAAGCGGATTGGTGGTGAAGCCGATCTGGTTGTTGATGATGAAGTGGACAGAGCCTCCGGCCCGATGGCCGCGGACGCCCGACAGCGCCAGGCACTCTGCCACCACGCCCTGGCCGGCAAAGGCGGCATCGCCATGGATCAGCAACGGCAGGACGGTCGTGCGTTCGCGATCGCCTCTCTGATCCTGCTTGGCGCGCGCCTTTCCGAGCACGACCGGATCCACGATCTCGAGATGAGAGGGGTTCGCGCTCAGCGACAGGTGCACCTTGTTGCCGTCGAACTCCCGATCGGAGGACGAGCCGAGGTGATACTTGACGTCACCCGAGCCCTCCACATCGTCCGGGTTGGCGGAGCCGCCCTTGAACTCGTTGAAGATGGCCCGGAAGGGCTTGCCCATGACGTTGCCGAGCACGTTCAGCCGGCCACGATGGGCCATGCCGAGGACGATCTCGCTGACCCCCAGCGAACCGCCCCGCTTGATGATTTGCTCGAGCGCCGGAATGACGGATTCCCCGCCATCCAGCCCGAAGCGCTTTGTGCCGGTATATTTGAGGTTCAGGAACCCTTCGAAGCCTTCCGCCTCGACCAGTTTGTTGAGGATCGCCTTCTTACCCTGGGGCGTGAACGTGATCTCTTTGTCCGGCCCCTCGATCCGCTCCTGGATCCAGGCCTTCTGCTCGGGATCGGAAATGTGCATGAACTCGACGCCGAACGTCGAGCAATAGGTGCGCTGCAGGATGTCGAGGATCTCCCGCAGCGAGGCGCTTTCGACTCCGAGCACGAAATCGATGAAGATTGGCCGATCCAGGTCGTCCGCGCCGAACCCATAGGTGCGCGGGTCGAGTTCCGGATGGCTTTGCTTCGGCTTCTGTTGGAGCGGGTCCAGATCGGCGGCGAGATGGCCGCGGATCCGATAGGCCCGGATCATCATCAGCGCCCGGATTGAATCCAGGGTCGCCCGCCGCAGATCGTCCGAGGGAAGAGCATCCCCTTTTGCGCGCGCCGAGATATCGATTCTCTTGGCGATCGATTTCTCGAAGGGCGCCCAGTTTGAATCAAGGGCCGAAACGAGCTCGCCATTGATCTGAGGCGGCCAATCCGACCGTTCCCAGGAGGCACGTGTTTCGACGGTGGCCGGATCTTTCTCGTCTTCCAGATCGGCGAAGAAGGATTGCCACTCCGCGTCGACCGAATTGGGATCGCTCTGGAAGCGCGAGTAGAGATGCTCGATAAACTCGGCGTTGCCGCCCGTAAGGAATGAGGTGCGACGGAGCACGTCACTCTGTTCAGTCTTTGCCATTGCCTTTCCGACCCGCGGTTTCGGCCACGGACCGTCCTGTTCTGCGGTCGGGGATTACATAATGGGCGGAACGGATTAACACAGTTTCTCTAAGGGATCGCACCCGCGCTCACTTATTTAGGACCTCGACCAGTGTAGTTCCAAGGGCCGCCGGTGAATTAGATACGACGATGCCCGCCGATCGCATAGCTTCAATCTTGTCTGAGGCAGCGCCCTTGCCTCCTGCAATGATAGCGCCAGCATGGCCCATCCGCCGGCCGGGAGGCGCCGTGACCCCCGCGATGAAGCCGACCATGGGCTTTTTCACTTTCGAGTGACGGATAAACTCCGCCGCCTCCTCCTCGGCGCTCCCACCGATTTCGCCGATCATAATGATCGACTGGGTCTCCGGATCGGCCAGGAACAGTTCCAGGACTTCGGTGAAGTCCAGGCCCTTGACCGGATCGCCGCCGATGCCCACGCAGGTCGACTGGCCGAGCCCTGCTGCCGTCGTCTGCGCGACGGCCTCATAGGTCAACGTTCCCGAGCGCGAAACGATGCCGACGGACCCGCGTTTGTGGATATGGCCGGGCATGATGCCGATCTTGCACTCGTTGGGCGTGATGACGCCGGGGCAGTTCGGTCCCACGAGACGTGACTTGGAGCCGGACAGAGCCCGCTTCACCTTGACCATGTCGAGCGCCGGAATGCCTTCGGTGATGCAGACGATGAGCTCAATCTCGGCATCGATGGCCTCGAGGATCGAATCCGCAGCGAAGGGGGGCGGCACATAAATCACGGATGCAGTGGCACCGGTCGCCTGCTTGGCCTCGCCCACCGTGTCGAAGACAGGCAGGCCGATATGAGTCTGGCCGCCCTTGCCCGGCGTCACGCCGCCGACCATCTTCGTCCCGTAGGCGACGGCCTGTTCAGTATGGAAAGTCCCGTTCTTGCCGGTGATGCCCTGGCAGATGACCTTCGTGTTCTTGTCGATCAGAATGGCCATCAGGCAGCTTCCTTCACAGCAGCGACGATCTTCTTTGCGGCATCATCGAGATTGTCCGCCGCAATCACGTTGAGTTTGGAATCGCGCAGGATCTGCTTGCCCTGCTCGACATTGGTGCCTTCAAGGCGCACCACCAGCGGGACCTTGAGACCGACCTCCCTGACGGCAGCGACCACGCCATCCGCGATCACGTCGCAGCGCATGATGCCGCCGAAGATATTGACGAGGATGCCGTTCACCTGAGGATCCGCGGTAATGATCTTGAAGGCCGCCGTCACCTTTTCCTTGGTCGCTCCACCCCCCACATCCAGGAAGTTCGCAGGCTCGGACCCGTAGAGCTTGATGATGTCCATGGTCGCCATGGCCAGGCCGGCGCCGTTCACCATGCAGCCGATCGTGCCGTCGAGAGCCACGTAGTTGAGGTCGTAGCGAGCAGCCTCCAGCTCCTTGGAATCCTCTTCCGTCTCATCGCGCAAGGCGGCGATGTCCTTGTGACGGAAGAGCCCGTTGTCGTCGAAGTTGATCTTCGCGTCGAGGCAGAGCAGGGAGCCCTCCTCGGTGACGATCAGCGGATTGATCTCCAGCTGGCTCATGTCCGTGGCGACGAAAGCCTCATAGAGCTTGGCCACCAGGCTCACGCATTGCTTCACCTGATCGCCCTCGAGCTTCAGGGCGTAGGCAATGTTGCGGCCGATATAGCTGCTGTAGCCCGCTGCCGGATCCACGTGAAACGTGAGGATTTTCTCCGGGTTCGAATGGGCGACCTCCTCGATGTCCATGCCGCCTTCGGTGGACACGATAAAGGCAATCCGCGATGATGCGCGGTCTAACACTGCCGAGAGATAGAGCTCGCGAGCGATTTTGGAGCCTTCCTCCACATAGAGGCGGTTCACCTGCTTGCCCTGGGGACCGGTCTGATGCGTGACGAGGGTGAGACCCAGCATGCGCTCGGCTTCCTTGCGCACGTCGGCGACCGATTTTACGACCTTCACCCCACCGGCTTTGCCGCGACCGCCGGCATGGATCTGAGCCTTCACGACCCAGACGGGGCCACCGAGTTGCTCGGCACCCTTCACCGCTTCCTCCACCGACAGGGCCGGATATCCCCGCGGAACCGGAACGCCGAACTCCGCAAGAACGGCCTTGGCTTGATATTCGTGAATGTTCATCTCGTCTCCAAAGCCTCAAGGGGCCTAGAAATTACGCGAGGTCGGGCGCGAGCTCGCGAGATTTGGCAATCAGACCCTCAACCGATTTGACTGAGTTCTGGAACATGACCTTCTCGTCGCGGGTGAGGTCGATTTCGACGATGCGCTCGACACCGCCGGCGCCGATCACGACGGGAACGCCCACATAGGTGTCCTTCACCCCATACTCCCCGTTCAGATGGACGGCGCAGGGCAGGACGCGCTTCTTGTCGAAGATGTAGGATTCCGCCATGGCGATCGCCGAGGTGGCCGGGGCGTAATACGCCGAGCCGTTCTTCAACAGGCTGACGATCTCCGCGCCTCCGTCGCGCGTGCGCTGCACGATGTCGTCGATGCGCTGCTGCGTCGTCCACTTCATGGCGACGAGATCCGGTACGGGAATGCCAGCCACGGAGGAATACCGCACCAGCGGCACCATGGTATCGCCGTGACCCCCGAGGACGAAGGCGGTCACATCTTCCACGGAGACATTGAACTCCTGGGCCAAGAAGTAACGGAAGCGCGCGCTGTCGAGCACGCCGGCCATTCCGACCACATGGGACGTGGGCAGCCGCGAGAACTTCTGCAGCGCCCAGACCATGGCGTCCAGGGGATTGGTGATGCAGATCACGAACGCGTCGGGCGCATACTTGCTGATCCCGGCGCCGACCTGGCTCATGACCTTCAAGTTGATTTCGACCAGGTCGTCACGGCTCATGCCGGGCTTGCGAGGCACCCCGGCGGTGACGATGACCACATCGGCGCCTTCGATCCCGCCATATTCGTTGACGCCCGTGAAATTCACGTCGAAGCCCTCGACCGGGGAGGACTGCGCGATATCAAGGGATTTGCCCTGTGGTAATCCGTCCACGATATCGAAGAGGACGACATCACCCAGCTGTTTCAGGCCGACCAGGTGAGCGAGCGTGCCCCCGATCATCCCGCCGCCGATAAGAGCAATCTTCTTGCGCGCCATGCGTCCCCCTTGCCTCGTGTTGGCTTCCATCTTGGTCCGGGTCAGCGGCGCAGCGCCGAAATCCTGTCACTTTGCGCCGCAAAAGTGCGGTCATGTAACGCGATTGAGGCAGGCTTGCAAGCGTCCATCCGGCCGGGATGGCCATCATGGAACACGCAGCTCCACGGACTGTTCCGTCTCGGTCCGACTGCCTGATTTTTGGGCGTTCGCCCAGTATTCATCGGTGCGCATCTCGCTCAGTCGCGAAGCGGTTCTCTGGAACGCGCTCGCATTGTCACCGCGCATGTAAAGGGCGTCGGGTTCGGCTTCGGCGGAGATGACGAGGCGGATCTTTTGATCGTAGAACGCATCGATCAATTTGATGAAGCGCGTGGCCTCGTTGCGCTGATGGTGGCGCAACACGGGAACGGCCTCGAGAAAAACGACGTCGAAGGCTTTCGCAACCGCGAGATAATCGCCGGCACCCAGGGGTCTTTCACACAGATCGGCAAAGCTGAAACGCGCCATTCTGCCGACCGCATGGGGCACGATGACGTCACGGCCCTTGACGCGCAGAACCCGCGATTCACCGTGAGAGCCTCCCGAGAGACGCAGCCACAAGGTCTCGAAGCGTGCGGCCGTCCGGTCGGTGAGCGGCGACAGATAGACGTCTTCGCCAGCAGCATGGCGCTGGCGGTAATCATTGTCGCCGTCCAGGGAGACCACGTCGAGCCGTTCTTCGATCAGCTTGATGAAGGGCACGAAGAGAGAGCGGTTGAGGCCATCGCGATACAACTGCGACGGCTCTGTATTGGAAGTGGCCACGATCACGACGCCACGCTTGAACAGGGCCTCGAACAGACGCCCGAGGATCATCGCATCGGTGATGTCGGACACCTGAAATTCGTCGAAACAGAGCAGGCTTGCCTGCTTGGCGATCGCCTTGGCGACAGGCGGGATCGGATCGTCTCCGGTCTCGCTGCCCGCCTTCACTGCCTGTCGATGGCTGTGGATGCGGTCATGGACATCTTGCATGAAGGCGTGGAAATGCACGCGCCGCTTCGTCTCGACGCGGACCACCTCGAAGAACAGATCCATGAGCATGGTCTTGCCGCGACCCACCTCGCCATGGACGTACAGGCCCTTGGGTGCAGGCTTCGGCTTGATGAAGACTGCACGCAGGCCGGTCGGCTGCTTCTGCGCCCGATAGCCATCGAGCGCGGTGGCAAGGTCATCCAGTCGCTGCGCCACCAGACGCTGGGCGTCGTCGGCCGCAAGCATCCCCGATGCCAACCGTGCTTGGTAGGCTTCGAGGACGCTCATGGCCGGCGATGCTTCAAGGGGCTCGCCCTCAGCCCATGGTCGGGATGACGAACTCGGCACTGTCTTTGATGCCCGACGGCCAGCGCGAGGTGACCGTCTTGGTCTTGGTGTAGAAGCGGATCGAGTCGGGTCCGTGCTGGTTCAGATCGCCGAAGCCCGAACGCTTCCAGCCGCCGAAGGTGTGATAGGCCAGCGGCACGGGGATCGGCACGTTGATGCCGACCATCCCCACATTGATGCGGGTCGAGAAGTCGCGGGCGGCATCCCCGTCGCGGGTGAAGATGGCGACGCCATTGCCGTATTCATGGTCGTTCGGCAGCGAGACTGCATCCTCATAGTCATGCGCGCGCACCACCGACAACACCGGACCGAAGATCTCTTCCTTGTAGATCCGCATGTCTCGGGTCACGTTGTCGAACAGGCAGCCGCCCATGAAGAAGCCGTTCTCGTAGCCCTGCATGGAGAAATCGCGACCATCCACCAGGAGGCTTGCTCCCTCCTGGATGCCGATATCGACGTAATCCTTGACCTTGTCGCGGTGCTGGCGCGTGACCAGCGGTCCGAAATCGGCATCCTTGTCGGAGGACGGGCCGATCCGCAGCGATTCCACACGAGGGATGAGCTTCTCGATCAGGGCGTCGGCCGTCTGCTTGCCCACGGGTACGGCCACTGAAATGGCCATGCAACGTTCGCCGGCCGAACCGTAGCCGGCCCCGACCAGAGCGTTGACGGCCTGGTCCATATCCGCATCCGGCATGATGATCATATGGTTCTTCGCGCCGCCGAACGCCTGCACGCGCTTTCCGTGGGCGGTGCCGGTCGTATAGACATATTCGGCGATCGGGGTGGAGCCGACGAAACCGATGGCCTGGATGTCGGGATGCGTGAGGATCGCGTCCACGACCTCCTTGCCGCCGTTGACGACGTTCAGGACGCCTTCGGGCAGACCGGCTTCGATCAACAGCTCCGCGAGGCGCATCGGCACCGAGGGATCACGCTCCGAGGGCTTCAGGATGTAGGAATTGCCACAGGCCAGCGCCGGGGCGAATTTCCACATGGGAATCATCGCCGGGAAATTGAACGGCGTAATTCCAGCGACCACTCCGAGTGGCTGGCGCAGCGAGTACATGTCGATGTTGGGGCCGGCTCCCACGGAGAACTCGCCCTTCAGCAGATGCGGAATGCCGATGGCGAACTCGACCACCTCGAGGCCACGCTGGATGTCGCCATGCGCGTCGGGAATGGTCTTGCCATGCTCGGAAGACAGCATTGCTGCCAGATTGTCCTTGTCGCGATTGAGGAGCTCGACGAACTTCATCATCACGCGGGCGCGGACCTGGGGATTTTTTTCTGCCCAACCGAGCTGCGCCTTCTTGGCGACCTGCACAGCGTGATCGAGTTCCTTGGCTGTAGCCAGGGCCACCTTGGCTTGAACTTCGCCGGTGTTGGGGTCGAACACGTCACCGAAGCGGCCCGACGAGCCGGCGACATTCTTCCCACCCACAAAGTGCCCGATTTCTTTCACCATCTCCCTGATCCTTGCTGTGTTTTAACTGGCCGGATGACATCATTGCCGAAATGTGGCCGGACCCTAGCGATGTCGAGCTAAATCGGCAAGTGAGGTGCAAGATTGTGCATCAATTGACGCGAAGGTAAGGTATTTGTGCGATGCAACTAATCTGGCATTGATCGTGTTGCGATGCAGCATCATATAGAAGCTGTCGATGGGAGGAGCTTTTACCAGCCTCGTTGAGGCGTGTAGGAACTCTGATGAACGAAAGTGATAATACCCCCACCTTGGCTTGCAGCTATCGCAAGCTCTGGATCCGGGATCTCGAAATTCTTTTGGACCATTATAAGCGGCTGGACCGCGACGCACGCCATCTGCGCTTCGGCGGTTTCGTCCCGGACAGCTTCATCGATGGCTATGCGCGGCAGGCTCTGAGGCTTTCGGGCACTGTCATCGGGTGCTTCATCGATGGGAAACTGCGGGGGGCGGGCGAACTTCAGCCCATCGTCGACACCTGGCCCATCGAAGCCGAGGCTGCCTTCACCGTGGAGCAACCCTTCCGCGGAAAGGGCATCGGGAGCGAACTCATGCGCCGGCTGATCTTGACGGCGCAGAACCGCTCCATCAAGACGATCTACACGATCTGTGCGCAGGAGAACATGCGGATGCGCCGGCTGGCGCAGAAGTACAAGGCGGAGCTGAAGATCGAGCACAGCGAAGTGGCGGCCACTCTCCGAACCCCCCTTCCGACATATGGCAGTCTCATGGAGGAGTGGGCGGGGAACGCCGGAGGCCTCCTCCATGCCGTACTGTCTCGCTAATCTCTAGGATCAGGGCGTGCAGGAGGACAAGCGCGAACGGTCCTCTCGATTAAGAGCACGCTTGAGTTGTGTCGAGGGCCGGAGCAGAGTTGCTTCGGCCATCTGACGAATTTCCGCGAACAGATCCAGCAGCTCTGCCCGCCGGCTCGCTCCCAAGGCGGCCTCGATCGAGCGGTCTGAAATCGGCCAATGCGTCACCTTGGTCTTGGTTTTGAGCTCCGTGATCTCTGGCCTCTCGGTGTCTCCGATATGGATGGCGTAATCAAAGGCCGGTCCGTCTGGCGCGGTGAACTTGCGCCATGACTTCGGATGCAGGCCGCGCGCCCGAATGCCGACTTGGGCGATGACTTCAAGTGCATCCGCATCAGCTGACGCTGCTGGATTGAAACCGGCGCTGAAGGCCCGGAACCGGCTGCGGGCCGCGGAGTTGACGAAGGCTTCGGCCATGAGGCTTCGCGCAGCATTGTCGTCACACAGGAACAGAATCGTCTTCGGGTCCATACGAACCTCCAAAATCGGCGCGGGCGGGCGCTCGCTGTCAATCGAATCTCTAAATACCCAGGCATTGCTGCAGTACTGTGAACCGTCCCAGGCGAAGATGAGATCAGGAGCGAGTGAATTCAACCTAGGATTGTGTTCATAGTGGGGGCATGTGGAGAAAAGATGGGAAATCTGAGGCTGGACGGAATCGTCGTTATGCGTTTTGCTAAACAGATGATGAACGCTTTCCTTACAGGGCTCAGGCACTTGGCTCCCGCATTGAGAATGAGATGAAATCCCATTTTGAAATGCTCTCTGCGTACAATAAGTGGGCAAATCGGCGCCTTTACGATGCGGCCGAGCGACTGTCGGACTCTGATTATCGCAGCGACCGGGGCGCCTTTTTCGGCTCCCTCCATGGGACGTTGAATCACCTCCTCGTCGGTGACCGCATCTGGATGCAGAGATTTACGGGAGGAGGCCAAGCTCCGGCGAGGCTTGATCTGATCCTTTGCGAAAGCCTGCCGGAACTTAGGGTCGCCCGCGAGGCCGAGGATGAGCGCATTGAGACGTTCATCGCCGGGCTCACCCCCGACAGGTTAGCCGGGACCATTGTCTATCGCAGCACCCGCAGCCCCGTGGAGTTGGAACAGCACTTTGCGCCGCTGCTCACGCATTTCTTCAATCATCAGACCCATCATCGGGGTCAGGCACACTGCATTGTGACCGGCCTAACCGGAGAAGCGCCTTCGTTGGATCTGTTGGTGTTTCAACGGGAAACCGGCTTGGGGATGGTCCGGGGTCACGGAGGTGCGTTCAATGTGCCCGAGCGTCGGCCGGCCACGGGTCCGCGCTAGAAGCTTGCGATCCAGGCGATCCAGCCATGGATGACGCCAACGGGGAAGATGAGCAGGCCTGCTGCAAGGAGCCACCAGCTTGACGTGAGGACGCAGACGACGATGTGAGTGATCCAGCCGGCAAGGGCCGCGAGACAGAAAAGGCTAGCGAGGAGGTAACCGACGGCTCCTCGCCGCAGTGTATGTGTAGCCCCGAATGCGGCGAGCTTGAATGGTGGCTTTGTGTCCATGCGAGAGCGGAAAGGCCGCGCCCATTCAAGATTGGGTCAGGCCGGTTGCCGAAAATTCGTCGATCAAGACACCGCCGCCCCGCCGCTGTCCTGATCACAACTGTGCCATATAAGGACATCTTCGTAAAGCTCAACTAAAAGTGAATTTTTGGGATCTCGCGAGGAAAGGTTGAAGACGTGTCTGCAATGAAGACGGAACTGATGATAGAGACCGACGATGGGACCGCACCGGCCGCGTTATTCCAGCCTGAGGCAGATGCCTCGGCAAAGCGTCCGGGGGTGATCCTCTATATGGATGCTTTCGGGCTGCGGGCGGGTTTGGACGAGATGGCTCAGCGCCTTGCGGACTCCGGATATCTGGTCCTGGTTCCTGATCTCTTTTACCGCAACGGACGATACGGGCCCTACGACCCGAAGACGGCGTTCTCAGATGAAGCGACCAAGGCCCAGATTCTCGGCATGGTGACGGGCACGTCCCAGGAAATGACCAAGCGGGATGGGCAGGCGTTCTTGAGCGCTCTGGACTCCTACGGAGCATCGGCCAAGATCGGCACTGTGGGCTACTGCATGGGCGGTGGCAGGGCGATCAGGGCGGCCTCCGCCTTTCCCGATCGCATCGCCGCGGCCGCAAGTTTCCATGGCGGCAACCTGGCCAGCGACTCTGAGGAGAGTCCCCACCGCCATCTGACTGGCATCCGAGGCCGGATCTATGTTGGGGTCTCCGGCGTGGACAGAAGCTTTCCCCCCGAGCAATCCGCGCGTCTGGCTGAAGCCCTCCGCGTGGCGGAGACGGACCACATCATCGAGAACTACGTGGGCATGGCCCATGGTTGGGCCGTGCCGGATCACAGCGTTTTTGATGCCCGTGGGGCGGAGCGCCACTGGCAGCGGCTACTGACGCTCTTCGCAGAAACGTTGCACTGAAGGGTCGTCGCACCGGGCAACAAGAACCTGCACCGGAACATCCATGACAAATTGCGCCTGCGCAAATCTCTGGGCTGCTCTGGAGGCAGCCAGAGAGTCGGGATAGATCGACGAGTAGAAGTCCCCGATCCTAAAGGCCCAACCGTCGTCCCGCGGGACGACGTAATAGATCTTGCTCAGCATGACCGTCGCTTTCATTCATCTCGCGCAACCACCATTAACGTGCCTCGGGGCTGAATGCGAGATGAACGAAAAACCTGCTTAACGGCCGGAGGTCACGCCTCTTCTTCGAAGGTGACAGCGATGTCCGCATTGGCGGACAGGCGGACTTTTTGGCCTTCGACTTCGGCGACCAGGGCGCCGGGGACGAAGTGGTGATGACCCTTGTGCTTGCCTTCGCCGCTGTCCTTCTTCGTCAGCTTGATGCGATCACCCTCGACACGGTCGACAGTGCCGACATGAACGCCATCGGCCCCGATGACTTCCATATGTTCTTTGATTTGACTGAGATGGCCCATAGCATCCTCCAATGACGCGAATGCTCCATTGAACGCCCGATGCCCGGCGATCGATCCCAGCGAAATGGAAAAGCAGGCGATGGGGGAGGGGAATCGAGACTGAACCTAAGTCTTGGGCTCAGGTGCAACGCGATGGTCTCGGAGGAAGTGGTGCCGCTTGCGTGACTCGAACACGCGACCCCATCATTACGAATGATGTGCTCTACCAACTGAGCTAAAGCGGCTTAACTTTTCGCAGCCACACGTGACGTCATGGCCTCAGTGGCCGACTGATACCGCGTCGCTTGCGAAATGGCAACTGGAGCGCTGCGGACTGCGATAAAAACTCCGGTCAGGGTTCAACGCGGCAGAGCCGATCCAAGCCACTCCGTTCCGCCAACGGGACGGCTCGGCGCGGCCGAAGGATCGGGTCCCGGATCATCGGGCTGGCTGCGCAGGCTTGGACGATTGCCTTTCGGCGCATCACTGGCGGGTGTCTCGAGATCAGGCGTTGGTGCCGAAATCGGAACACCCACAGGGACCGGCGGCTTGGCAGGGACGGCCGTCACGACGCTGGGGCGAACCTGAACGGCGACCGGCGGCGCGCCCGGGGCTTCCGAAGCGGGCGGCTGGTCGCCGTCGTGATCGAATGGGCCGGGGTGTGCTACCGCGGGTTCTTCCTGTTCAGGCTCGGGAGTGTCATTGGACAGGAGCGCTACAGGGGGTTCCGCCGGTGTCGGCTGAAAGGACAGACCCTCGACGGGCCTCTTCCAGACGAAGGCATCCAACTCGCCCGTCACGGGCGACATGGGCTCCCATATGTCCGACACGTAACCATCCGCAGTCCACGCCGCATCTCGAGGAGCCGAGACGGCACGCGCTAGCCACTCGCGTTCCTTGCCCCGGTCCTTATTCTGCACCCGCTCCAACTCCGCCATGTGCATGCAAATGCCGGCGCTTGGGCGATCGGCGATGCTCGAGGCCAGGGCGTCGCGGGCCTCGCCATACTCATGCGCTTCCATCGCCGCTCGCGCCAGAGCGATGACGCTTTCATCACTATGCGGCGTTTGTCCTACGAGAGAGCGCACGCGCTTCAGGCGATCCAATGCCGAATCGCCGGGCCGGACATGGGCATAGGCGTCTGCAAGGTCCCGATGGGGGCTCAAGTTCCAGGTTTTTTCCACCATTCGCATGGCTTTGCGGACGCCGCCCCGCGAGGCCAGGATGCGCGCCGCGACGATCACGGGAGGCGCCAATTCGGGTGCAGCCTTGTGAGCTTTGACCGCCAGCCGCAACGCCTCGTCGGGATTCGTCTGCTCCATCTCCATAGCCTCGGCGGTCTCCACCACAGCCCTTTTGCGCTGTGCTTGGCTTGCCGTTATCAGGCCGGCGCGTTTCTGGTTTTCGATGATGGTGATCACGCCGGGCCAGTCGCGAGTCGCCGACCGGACGGCCAGCATGGCGTTTGATGCCCAGGGAAGTTCCGGCTTCGTCCGCAGCGCCCTCTCGGCAATCTGGCGGGCCTCGTCATACTGTCCGGCTTGTCGCGCCTGATTGAACAGGCCCCTGAGGCCGAGAACCTCGGTTTCCGGTGACGCGGCCATGCTTTCGAAGATCCGCTTGACCTTGGCGTTGTCACCTTCGAGCTGCGCCGTCTGCGCTTCGAGGACGCGAACCAAAGGCTCTTCGGGAAGGTTGCGCACGGCGATCTGCGCTTGACGGCGCGCATTGTGGAGGTCGCCGGCGCCGATGGCAATGATGCCGCGGCTGAGCGCTTTATGCCCCTTGCGCCGCCGCCGGTGGTCGAAATAGCCCGTCATCGCGGCAGGCGCGAAGAAGAGACGACGCAACACGCTCCACACGGCAGCGATGATGATCATGACCGCCAGCAGGGCGAAAACTGCCGCCAGCATGGGCATTTCGATACGATAGCCCAACCAGACGATGTTGATTTCGCCCGGCCGATCGGCCAGCCACGCCACTCCCGCGGCGATCAGGGCGATGACGATGAAACGGAAGATCATGGACCACATGGAACCGTCTCTCAGCCGCCGGATTGGGGAGAAGATTGAATTCGACCAAGCGCCTGGGCGGTCACGGTCTGCAAGTTGCGTTCGGCATCGATCCGCGCCTTTGCACTCGTGAGCCAATCGGACAGCGGTGGCTGCGGGGCAGCGCCCGCCATATCGGCCAGGCGCACCGCGCCTGCGATGTCGCCGGCATCGACCAGAGGAGCCATGCGAGTCGCGACCTCCGACCAGTCGGTCTCCCCGACCGGCCGCACGCGGACGATGCTCTTCAGACGATCGACCAGGGCTGCCCATGTCCCTTGCGCCGCAGCCGGAGCGGGGGCGCGTTGAAGCTGTTCGCGGACCGTGGTGAAGCGCTGAGCCAGAGCCTCGCGGCTCGGCACTCCCATTTTCGCGTACTGCTCGAGCTGGCTCAACTCGGCCGATGATTGCAGATTGCTCTGCAGGGTTTTAATCTCACCCTCGTAAGGCTGCCCGCCGGCAATCCGCTGACGAAGGGAATCGAGAGCTGTCGCGATCGCCGCCGACGCCCGGGCCTGCTCTGCGATCTGGGCCTGTTGCTGGGTGATCTGGGTACTCGTCGCCTCTTCCACCGCCTTCAGTCGTGTCTCGAGGGCCGTGATGTCAGGACCGCTGCTGGCGTCTCCCTGTGCCTGCTTCAGAGCCGCGACCTCGCCGCTGAGCCCTTGGAACTGCGAGGCGAGAGCCTGGAGCTGCTGGTCGGTCTCGCCATTGGCCCCCGAGCCCGCAGACCCTACCGTCTCCCGCAGCTCGTTCATCGCCTGCCCATTGGCTTGAACAGTCTTCTGAACGTCGTCGACTGCTGCTCTCAGCGCCGACATGTTCTGCTGAATCCCGGTGAGGCTTTCTTCTGCGGTGGCCAGACGGGTGCGGAGGGATTCAATGGTCTCCGAGAATGTGTCCAGCCGATTGCGATTGTCCCGGATGGACTGCTCAAGCCCCGGCATGCGTCCGAGCATCTCCGTGGTTTGAGGCGTGGGAAAATACCGTGCGCCGAATTCTCGGTAGGCCAGGATGCCGGCAAGAATGCCGGCGGCGACCAACAGGACGCCGATACTGACCAACGTGACGCGGCGGAGCGGATCCGACGACATCGCATCCTGCGTCACCGCGGCAGTCTCTTCTGGAGTGGGATCCCGATGAGGGGTGGGCTCGACGATCTCGGGCCGCGAACGCATTGGTTTCCCATCGCCCTGCGTCTCCGAAGCGCGGGCAGCCTCGTCGGACGGCGGGGTCTTATCCTTGCGGACCTCCTCCGCATGAAGGTCAATGATGGGCGGTTGGCGACCCGGTCGGCCCGCCGCTTCGCTCTTCTTGTCGTTAGCTTCGTCAGTCATTCATTTTCTCAGAAGTCTTTTGCGTTGCAACTTGAAGCACCGACGGCTCACGCTGTACCGACAAGCTCTATCATACTGTCGAAAGTGGGCGCCGCAGCAACAGTGATCCGCAGCGAAATAATCTCATCTTCTTTCAGCGCGGAAGCAACTGCTGCCGATAAACAGAAATGAGTGAGGTCTGCCAAGCGTTCCTCGCGCCCGTCATGATGGACGGCTTTGCGCCAAGTCGTTGCGGTCCGGGGCGAGAAGAGGAGCACACCATCCACTTTGCGCTGATCCAAAGCCGCGATCAGACCGGCGCTGAGAGACTTGGCAGCCTTCGCCTCATAGACGATGACGCGGATGACTTCAAAACCATACGGGGGAAGCGTCTGGGAAA
Organism: Rhodoligotrophos appendicifer; assembly: GCF_007474605.1. Classification (NCBI taxonomy): domain Bacteria; kingdom Pseudomonadati; phylum Pseudomonadota; class Alphaproteobacteria; order Hyphomicrobiales; family Rhodoligotrophaceae; genus Rhodoligotrophos; species Rhodoligotrophos appendicifer. The sequence goes on from NZ_VHKL01000001.1 coordinate 720,841, forward strand.
GATCCTTGGCGACGTCGCGCCCAGTGGCATACAGCAGCGGCCCCGCCTTAGGATTAAGCGTCTCGACGATCAGCGCCTGAAGAGCCTCACCATCGCCTCCCGCGGTGATGACCTCTCTAAATCCCGCCTCCCGAGCCGCTTCTGCGGTCTTCTCTCCGACGGCGATCAGCTGAGTCCCATGCAGCTTGGCGTGGCTGCCGACTGCTCTGGCACCATGAGCGCTGGTCACGATGATGGCCTGATAGGCCGCCGCCGGAAGTGTCGCGTGCGGAAGGGGCCGAATCGACAAGAGCGGCTCGGTCAGAACCTCGTGGCCTAATTGTTCAAGTTGGGACTGCAACGGAGCGGCATCTTCCAGAGGACGAGTGATCACGAGCCGCATCTTAGTGTGGTTCCGTGAAGAATGCCTTGCCGGCGCGGCGCAATATTTCCTCACCCGCATCACGCCCGAGAGCGGCCGCCTCGCTGATCAAGCCCTCCCGTACGGTCTCGCAGCTGTCGCTTCCGTCTGGCGCGAGCACCATGCCGCGAAACTGAATTCTTTCACCCTCGAGCTGACACAGCCCGGCAATCGGCGTGCGGCAGGATCCATCGAGAACACCGAGAAAGGAACGTTCACAAAGCACGGCAATGGATGTCGGCCCATGATCGAGCGCCGCCAGAAGCCCGGCAATCCGCTCATCGTCTTGCCGCAACTCGAGGCCAATGGCTCCTTGAGCCAGAGCGGGTAACATCTCTTCAGGCTCGATGATCGAGGTGATTTCGTGGTCGAGCCCCATGCGTTTGAGGCCGGCGCTGGCGAGCAGAGTTGCCTGTGCCACCCCAGCGCGGAGCTTGCTCAGCCGAGTGTCCACATTGCCGCGGAACTCGACTGTCAGGATGTCCGGCCGAAGCCGTTTGACCTGCGCGCGACGCCGGACGGAGGATGTGCCGAGAACGGATCCCGGCGGGAGATCTGAGATCCGTGTCGCGACCATGCTCAGGAAAGCATCCCTCGGATCTTCGCGAGGCAGCATGGCCCCCATGATCAATCCATCGGGAAGAACGGTCGGCATGTCCTTCATCGAGTGCACGGCAAGATCGATCTCGCCGTCGAGAAGGGCAGCTTCGATCTCCTTGGTGAACAAGCCCTTGCCGCCGATCTCCGACAGCGAGCGGTCCTTGATGCGGTCGCCCGTCGTGCTGATGGGGACCACGGTGACGTCGTCGGCCGCCAATCCATGCGCATCGATGAGGCGCCGTTTGGTCTCTTCGGCCTGAATGAGGGCCAGCCTGCTGCCGCGCGTGCCGATCCGAATGGGAAGAGTTTGCACCTATGCTCGATCCAATGTTAGTGGCTGTCCGAATTGGGCAGCACTATAGCGTTCGATACCGGCTGCGGAAGTCTCGGCGATAGGGGAACAATGCGCGAAATGTCTCACGAAGGGCCTCCTACGCTCGGCGGATGCCTTACAGTGCTAGGCATCGAGACGTCCTGCGACGAGACGGCGGCAGCCCTTGTGAGGCGGCATCCTCAGGGTGGAGCGGAGATCCTCAGCGAACGTGTGCTCTCTCAAAACGACGACCATGCCCCCTTCGGCGGCGTGGTCCCGGAGATCGCCGCGCGCGCCCATGTCGCCCATCTCGATCGCCTGATCGCCGCTGTGATGGCCGAGAGCGGAATGGACTTCAAGGATCTCGATGGGATCGCTGCAACTGCCGGACCCGGTCTGATCGGAGGTTTGCTGGTGGGGTTGACGACCGCCAAGGCGATTGCTCTGGTGCACGACCTGCCGCTGCTCGCGATCAACCATCTCGAAGGCCACGCCTTGACGGCAAGGCTCACCGACGGCCTCGCTTTCCCCTATTTGCTCCTGCTGGTGTCGGGTGGGCATACTCAGCTGCTGGTGGTCGAAGGCGTCGGCCGTTACAGCCGACTGGGGACGACGATCGACGACGCCCTGGGAGAAGCCTTCGACAAGACGGCCAAGATCCTGGGGCTGGGATATCCGGGAGGCCCCGAGGTTGAGCGCCGCGCCAAAACCGGTGATCCGAAGCGCTTCCCTTTTCCACGGCCATTGCTGGGACGCGACGGGTGCGACTTCTCGTTCTCGGGACTGAAAACCTCCTTGCGCCGTTCGGCCCAATCCCTGGAACCACTGACCGAGGGGGACGTCGACGACATCTGCGCGAGCTTCCAGGCAGCCATCTCGGATTGCGTCGCGGACAGGATGCGACGGGCCATGGATCAGTTCCGGCTGCGCTTTCCTGGTAAAACCGATCCTGTGGTGGTCGTTGCCGGTGGCGTTGCGGCCAATCAGGCGCTGCGCGCGATGATGGCTCAGGAGGCCGCGCGCGGCGGCTTTACACTGAGCATACCGCCTTTGCATCTGTGCACAGACAATGCGGTGATGATCGCCTGGGCTGGCGCCGAACGCCTCGCCCTACGCCTCACCGATGCCCTGGATGTGGCGGCTCGACCTCGCTGGCCGCTGGATCCCGACGCCGCTCCTGCCATTGGTGCTGGGGTGAAGGCATGAGCCGGGTCGGAGTCATCGGCGGCGGCGCCTGGGGGACCGCGCTCGCTTGTCTCGCGCGCAGGGCCGGTTCGGAGGTTATGCTTTGGGCCCGGGAGCCGGAGGTCGTCGCCAGCATCAACACGGTGCATGTCAATGAAGTGTTTCTACCGGGCATCGCCCTCGACAGCCGGATCAGGGCCACCGCAGACATGGCCGAGGCTCTCGAAGTCGACATGGTGCTGCTTGTCTGTCCCGCCCAGGCGCAGCGGGCCGTGGCCACGGCGATGGCGCCTCATTTGCCAGCGGACACGCCGGTCGCCATCTGCGCCAAAGGGCTGGAACGCGGCACGAACAAGCTCATGAGCGAAGTGCTGGCGGAGGTTTTGCCCCAGGCGGAGCCGATGGTGCTCTCAGGACCCAGTTTTGCGGCCGATGTCGCACGGGGCCTGCCCACGGCGGTCACGCTGGCGGCACGGAACCGTGAGCATGCCCTGGACGTGGCAGCGGGGCTTGCCGGCCCGACGTTTCGCCCCTATGCGGGAGATGATCTGATCGGAGCGCAAATCGGGGGTGCGGTGAAGAATGTGCTCGCCATTGCCTGCGGTATTGTCGATGGCCGCGGTCTCGGCGACAGCGCGCGCGCTTCGCTGACGACGCGGGCTTTCGCGGAGCTGGTGCGCTTCGGCCGCGCTTTCGGTGCGCGGACGGAAACCCTGACCGGCTTGTCCGGCCTTGGCGACCTGATCCTGACCTGTTCCAGCCTCCAGTCGCGCAACATGTCGCTGGGCTTCGCTTTGGGCCAGGGCCGCACCATGGACGAAATCCTGGGAGAGCGCCGCTCCGTAAGCGAGGGGGTCTACACCGCAGCCGTCGTCACCGAACTGGCGCGGGACCGGGGGATCGAAATGCCCATCGCCGAAGCGGTTCACCAGATCGTCGATGGTCATAGCAGCATCGATACTGTCATCGAAGCCTTGTTGAACCGGCCGCTGAAGGCCGAACATCTGTAGAGAGGAAGCCAATGCCATTATTTACCGTGATCAACCGCGACAAGCCGAATTCGGGCGAGATTCGTGCGTCCAACCGCCCTGTCCACATCGAGTATCTGAAATCCCTCGGTGAGCGGTTGAGGATTGCCGGTCCCTTCATCGACGACGCCGGCAACGGTATCGGCAGTCTCCTGATCATCGAGGCCGACACGATCGAACAGGCCAAGGCCGATGCGGCGGGCGATCCTTTCGCGAAGGCCGGTCTCTTCCAGAGCGTTGAGGTGCAGCCATGGCGCTGGGTGTTCACGGACGGCAAGCTCGTCTGATCAGGGATTGGTGAAATGGCATATTGGCTGTTCAAGACCGAGCCCGGCTCCTGGTCCTGGGAGGACCAGAAGCGCAAAGGCAAGGACGGCGAGCCCTGGACCGGTGTGCGCAACTACCAGGCCAGGAACAATATGCTGGCGATGAAGGTCGGCGATCTCGGTTTTTTCTACCATTCGGTAGACGAAAAGCAGGTCGTCGGCATCGTCAGGGTGATTGCGGAGGCACACCCTGACGCCACCGCGACCGACGGCAAATGGTCTTGTGTCGACGTCGCGGCGGTCGAGGATATGCCGAAGCCGGTCACCTTGGATGCGGTGAAGTCGGAGCCGAAGCTGAAGGACATGGTGCTGGCCAACAACTCCAGGCTATCGGTGCAGCCCGTTTCGGCTGAGGAGTGGAGCACGGTCTGCAAGCTGGGCGGCCTCTCCAAAGTGCCGAAATAGCGACGGCGGAGCGCCGTCAGGCACGCTCGTACAAGATGAACTCCGTGTGCCTTCCGATCTTGTCGTAGAGCGCACGGCCCCGATAATTGTTCTCCTGTGTCGCCCAATACACGCGAGACCATCCATTCCGGTCCGCGCGGCGGTAGACCTCCTCGAAGAGGGCTTGGCCGATTCCAGTGCGCCGCCTTTCCGGATCGACGAACAAATCTTCGAGATAACAATAGGATCCTGTCGTCCACGTGGATGGATGGACGACGTAATGGGCAAGGCCGAGGGGACGATCCTGGGCATCGACGGCCACCAGGGCGACGAAATGCGGATCCCCGGAAATCAGCCGCTGCCAGACGTTTTTGGTAACGGCTTCGGGAAGCTCATGCTTGTAGAATCGCAGATATCCGTCCCACAGCTCTCGCCATTCCGCCTCATCCGCCGGGCGGGCGTCTCGGACTGTCACCGCGTCGGCCATGGTCGCATCCTTCCGATTTGTAATGGTCCCGATCTGTACATTTGGCACATCCGTAATTAACAACGCAGCATGTGGCAGTTTCTCAAGAACCTTATTCCGGTCGAACATCCCGCCGCCAGAGACGAGAAGGCGCTCGAGCTCGCGATGGCGGCACTGTTGGTGCGCGCCAGCGTCATCGACGACACCATCAACGACGCCGAGTCTGAGCGCATCAGGATCCTACTGACGAGTCGTTTCGGTCTGTCCGAGCAGGATGTGTCGAGTCTGATCCAGGAAGCGCGTGAGGCCGAGGCCGAGGCGATCGACCTTTATCGCTTTACCCGCGTGATCACCGACGCCCTCGACCAAGACGGCCGCAAGCAGCTGATCGAGATGCTGTGGGAGGTCGTGCTCGCCGATGGCAAGGTGGATCCCTTCGAGGAGAATCTCGTCTGGCGGGTCGCGGAGCTCATCGGCGTCTCCACGCGCGACCGCGTGACCATGCGCAAAGCGGTGGAAACCCGGCTCTAATCGGGCAGCGAGAGGTCGAATTCGGCCAGCACCGGCACATGGTCCGAAGGCTGAGTCCAGCCTCGCGCCTCCTTGAGAATCTGGACCCCGGTACATTTCGAGCCCAGCACCGGGCTCGTCCAGATGTGGTCGAGCCGACGGCCGCGGTCTGCCGCCGCCCAGTCCTTCGCGCGATAGCTCCACCAGGAGTAAAGCTTCTCGGCAGGGTCTACATGACGGCGCACGACGTCGACCCAATCATGGGATGCACGCACCCCTTCGAGATGCTCGACCTCGATGGGCGTGTGACTGACGACCTTCAGCAGCTGCTTGTGTGACCAGACGTCGGTTTCTAGCGGAGCAATGTTGAGATCGCCGACCATGATCATCGGCGTTGGATGACTTGCGGCATCGGCGAACCACCCCCTCATCTCCTTGAGGAAGGAAAGCTTATGCGCGAATTTCTCGTTGATGACGGGGTCTGGCTCGTCGCCGCCGGCGGGGACGTAGAAATTGTGGAGGGTCACCGGCGTTCCGATGCCCTGGATCGCGACCGAGACGTGGCGGGCGTCGTCTTTCTCGCAGAATAATCGGTGCGTCACGTCGATGAACGGGATCTTCGAGATCGTCGCCACCCCGTGATAGCCCTTCTGACCACGGCAGGCGAGATGGTGATATCCAGCCGCGCGAAAGGCCTTCGACGGAAAGCTGTCGTCGATGCACTTGATCTCCTGCAGGCACAGGATGTCAGGCTGGTGCTCAGCGAGGAGCCTCTCGACGAGGCCGATCCGCAGGCGGACCGAATTGATGTTCCAGGTGGCGATCTTGAAACGCATGGGCACTCTTTTTGTCCCGAGTTCCATGACCGGCGCAATCACCCGGGTCAAGCAGAACCTGCCAGACCCGGGCTGATCTTGTGAGTGGACGCCTCAGAAATCCTTGAAAATGCCCGTTTGTTCGTAGCCGATCGCATCCCAGAACGGGCAGCTGGCTTCAAGATCGTTCGCATACTCGATGGGAGTGTCCAACACTTGGCGCACCGGAGTCTGCGCCGTGAACGGTTGCCATGCGGGCTTTGCCCGGGACAGATCGTGATGCGTGGCGAAGCTCGTCCAATACGCGATCATCTCGTCCGACAGCTTCTGCTCGGCCGCCGTGAACGCATGGCGCTGCGGTGCGCGTTGATCCGACAACGTATAGGGATTTCCGAAGACGAAGGGCAGCTCGGCCGTGTGGCAAGCCTGGAAGCGGCCATCGGGCGTGTCGCAGAAGGGAAGGCCAGGCCAGACTTTGTAGGACGTCTCATGGGTGAACAGATAACCGTAAACACGGCTCGCGGCCTTCGACATCATGTGCTTGTTGGCGCAGGTGAACAGGTAATCCGTCGTCATCCGGCCGAAGACTTCCGAATTGTCACCGGGCCGCGGTGCATAGACGGGATTGGCGCGGATCGCAGCCGAGGCCTGGTCCGAGAAGAGAAGGTCGATGGCGGCATTGTACTGCCGCTCGGTCACTTCAGCTTCTGCCGTGTCGATGACGCCGGCGAAGGCCATCCCCTCAAGCTTGTTGGTACCGATGATGACGGGCTTGGAGATCCTCATGGCGATGGGCTGATTGGGAATGTTCTCTCTGTCGATCACCGGAGCCCATTGCAGAATGTCGGTCATGCTGGTCAGCAGGCCCTCCAGCTCGACTCCCTTGGAATTCTGGTACTTGATGATCAGGTCGACCGAGGCTGCCTGCATGCACTGAAGGTTGTGGCTGGGGTCGCCATCGCAGCCGATGTCGCGCTCGACCATCTTGCCCGAGCGATTGCTCATGTCGATGGAGCGGTAGGGCAGGGCGTAAGGATTGCTCTCCATGATGGCCGCATGGAACAGCGGCTCGCTTCGGGGTGAGATCAGATGGAGCCCGATCGACATGGCGCCCGCGCTCTCCCCGAACAGGGTCACATTCCCGGGATCCCCACCAAACTGAGCGATGTTCTCACGAACCCATTCCAGCGCGAGCTGCTGATCCAGGAAGCCGTAATTTCCCGTCAGTCCAGCAACGCCGGACAGGAATCCGAGGGCACCGAGGCGATAGTTCAAGGTGACGACGACGACGTCGCCCCGGGAAGCGATGTTTTCTCCTTGATACAGCATCGCTGCGGCGGTGCCCTCCACGAAGGCCCCCCCGTGGATGAACACCATCACTGGACGGCGCTCCGCCTTTTGCGGAGCCCAGATATTGAGGCTGAGGCAATCCTCGCTCTGACGATAGGGAGACGTTGCGCCGCGCTTCTGCGGGCATGCGGGTCCGAACTCGGTGGCTGCGATGACTCCGCCGGAAGGTTGGGCGGGAGAGGGCGCCCGCCATCTGTTCGGGCCGACCGGCGGTTGGGCATAGGGAATGCCGCGATACGACCGGACGGCACCGCCCGAGGCGGACTGCATCGCGCCGCAGACAGGTCCGCTGCTTGTTTGAATGACGGGAGTGTTGCAGCCCGGGCCCTGCGCGGAAGCCTCCGGGCTTGCCGTGGTCCAAACGGCCGCGACGATTGCAAGTCCGATGAGGCGCGCTCGCGCTGAAGCAATGCCTTTAAGATCCATCCCACTTCCCCAGAATATAACCCGGCAATCGATATTGCTCGGACGGTGATCACAGCCAGCAGGACCTTACTGACAAAGACGCTTTGTCACCAAGTCCGTTTGTTGGGCTTAGTTTATGCTCGGATATGGCGCAGCCACTGCAGGGCACCTTCGGCCGCCCTTCGGCCTGTCGCGAATGTCGCCTGCAGGAGGTAGCCTCCCGTCGGCGCCTCCCAGTCCAGCATTTCTCCGGCGACGAATACGCCCGGCAGTCGCTTCAGCATGAACGTGCTGTCGAGCTCCGTGAAAGCGACACCTCCCGCAGTCGAAATGGCACGATCAATCGACTGCACTCCACTCAGCTTCAGCGGAGCCCTTTTGATCGCGGCCGCCAGCTCCTGTGGATCGCGAGGGAGCTGACCATGAACCTCGCGCAGGAGGTTTATGGCGAGTGGGCTTAACCGGGCCGCCTTTCTCAGGATGTTTGACTGCGATTCGCCCTTCCGGCTTTTGCCGAGCCGCTCGGTCAACTGTTCGAGGCTGAGATCGGGACGCAGATCGATGATGAGTTCGGCGGTGCCGTTCCGGTGCAGCATCTCGCGCAGCCCAGCGGACAAGGCATAGACCGCACCCCCCTCGATGCCGTAGCCGGTGACCATGGCCTCGCCCACCATGCGCTGATCCCCGAAGCTGAGCGCGATGCGTTTCAGAGGCTGGCCGGCGAAGCGGTCCCGGAAGCGGCTCGTCCACGCGACGGTGAAGCCGCAATTGGCCGGGCGCAGGGGGCTGATCAGCACGTCCTTGGGCTCGAGCAGGTCTACCCATCCGCCATCGGATCCGAGTCGGGGCCAACTTGCCCCGCCCAGTGCCAGCAGCGTGACGGCTGGCCGAACGTGAAGAAGTGCGTCCGCCGGTCCGTGGAAGCTCAGGGCGCCGTCCGGCGTCCATCCGGCCCAGCGATGGCGCAGGCGAAACTGGACGCCCTGACGATCGAGGTCTCGAAGCCATTGTCTCAGCAGCGGCGAGGCTTTCATGGCGCGCGGAAAGACCCGTCCGCTCGATCCCACGAAAGTGTCCTGTCCCAAGGCGTCTGCCCACGCCCGCAGAGCGTCTGGCGGAAAAGCCTGAAGGGCATCGCCGAGAAGCGGGGGCATCTCGGGAAATCGGCTCAAAAAGCGGCCGATGTCCTCGCTATGGGTCAGGTTGAGCCCGCCGCGGCCTGCCATGAGGAGTTTTCTCCCCACCGAAGGCATCCGCTCGAAGACCGTCACTGACAGCCCCTCTTTGCTGAGCACATCGGCGGCCATGAGCCCTGCGGGCCCTCCGCCGATGATCGCAACATCAATGTCCATGCGGCATTTCCTTTGCTCCGCCTTACAAACCGGCTAAAGACCGCCGTCATGAAGTTCCTTGATCGCGCCAAGATCTATATTCGCTCCGGCGATGGCGGCAACGGCAGCGTCAGCTTCCGACGCGAGAAATTTATCGAGTATGGCGGGCCCAACGGTGGAGACGGGGGGCGCGGCGGCGATGTCTGGGTCGAGGCAGTCGACGGGCTGAACACCCTGATCGACTACCGCTATCAGCAACATTTCAAGGCTGAGCGCGGGACCAACGGAATGGGCCAGAACCGGACCGGTCCCTCCGGCGATGACGCGACCCTCAAGGTCCCCGTCGGGACCCAGATCTATGAGAGCGACGAAGAGACCTTGATCGCAGACCTGACCGAAGTTGGCCAGCGCGTTTGCCTGGCCAGGGGTGGAAACGGCGGTTTCGGCAATACGCACTTCAAGTCCTCGACCAATCGGGCTCCACGTCGCGCCAATCCGGGTTTGGCCGGTGAGGAGCGGTGGATCTGGCTGCAGCTGAAGCTGATCGCCGATGCGGGCCTCGTCGGCCTCCCCAACGCCGGCAAGTCGACCATGCTGGCCGCGGTGACGGCAGCAAAGCCCAAGATCGCGGACTATCCCTTCACGACGCTGTCACCGATTTTGGGTGTGGTGAGGATCGACACCCATGAATTCGTTCTCGCCGATATTCCGGGGTTGATCGAAGGCGCTCATGAAGGCGTTGGTCTGGGGCACCGCTTCCTGAGCCATGTGGAACGCTGTGCCGTGCTCCTGCATCTGATCGATGCCACGCATGAGGACCCGGAACAGGCCTATCGAACCGTTCGCTCGGAGCTTGAGCTTTACGGCCACGGGCTGACCGAGAAGCCCGAGATCATCGCGTTGAACAAAGTTGATGCCTTGACCGCTGAGGAAATCGAATCCAAGCGGGCCGAAATGAGCGCAGGACTCGGCAAGCCGGTGCTGCTGCTGTCGGGTGCGGCCAGTATCGGTGTCCAGGCGGCGATGCGTGAATTGTTTCGGGTCATCAGCGCGAACAAGAAGACCCTCGCGGAGCCTCAGGCGGGCCCGGTCACCGAGCCCAAAGGCTGGCATCCATGAAACGGCTCGAGCTCGCACGCCGGCTGGTCGTGAAGATCGGCTCGGCGCTGCTGGTCAATGGCGACGGTCAGATCAACCGCGACTGGCTTGCAAGCCTGGTGGCTGACCTGTCCCACCTCCGGACGGGCGGGACCGAAATCGTCATCGTGTCATCCGGCGCCATTGCCCTTGGGCGACGGACACTGGGTTGGGCACCGGGACCGCTGAAACTCGACGAAAGCCAGGCGGCAGCCGCCGTCGGCCAGATCGCCTTGGCCCACGCCTATCAGCAGATATTGGGCGCCGACAATCTCGTCGCGGCGCAGATCCTCCTGACGCTCTATGATACGGAGGAACGGCGCCGCTATCTCAACGCGCGCTCGACCCTGACGACCCTGCTCCGCGAAGGCGCGGTGCCGGTGATCAACGAGAACGATACGGTGGCCACCTCGGAGATCCGTTACGGCGACAATGACCGCCTGGCGGCGCGCGTGAGCAGCATGATTTCGGCGGATTGCCTTGTATTGCTGTCGGACATCGACGGTCTCTATACAGCGCCACCAGGCTCGCCGGAGGCGAAGCTGATCCCGGAAGTTCTCGACATCACGCCGGAAATCGCCGCCATGGCAGGCAAGCCTGTGAGCGGTGTTGGCTCCGGCGGCATGATCACAAAGATCGAGGCCGCGCGCATCGCCATCGGGGCAGGCGCTCACATGGTGATTGCCTCCGGTCGCGAACTACATCCCTTGAAACGGATATCGGAAGGGGGCAACTGCACCTGGTTCCGGCCCAAAGCCACGCCCATCGCCTCTCGCAAGCGCTGGATTGCGGGCGCCTTGGAGCCTGTTGGCCGCCTTGTCGTCGATGATGGCGCAGTCAAGGCGCTCCTCGCCGGCCGCAGCCTCCTGCCATCGGGCGTCCGACGGATCGAGGGAGTGTTTTCCCGTGGCGACACGGTGAGCGTCATGACGCTGACGGGCGGCGAGATCGCGCGTGGACTTGTCGCGTATGACAAAAGCGATGCGGAACGGATCGCCGGCCTCCGCAGCAGCGATTTCGAGGAACGGCTTGGCTGGCGCGGGCGGGATGAAATGATTCATCGGGACGATCTGGTGGTGATCGGGAGTTTTCATCATGAGCCTGGCTGAGACGACCGATCAGGTCTTCGGTCTCGAGAGGACGATGCGGGAGATCGGCCAGACGGCACGCTCCGCCGCCCGGACTTTGGCGACCGCCACCACCCCGCAGAAGAACGATGCCCTCCGCTTCATGGCGGAAGCCATTCGCAGCGGCTCATCAAAGATTATTGCGGAAAACGAGGGCGATGTCCGGCGCGCGAAGGAGAGCGATCTCGCCGCGTCGTTCATCGATCGCCTGATCCTGACACCCGATCGCATAGAAGCCATGGCGACAGGGCTGGATGACATCGCTGCCCTGCCTGATCCCGTCGGCCAGGCCATCGCCGAATGGACGAGACCGAACGGCCTGGCGATTTCGAGGATCCGCACACCCATCGGCGTGATCGGCGTGATCTACGAGAGCCGGCCTAACGTGACGGCAGATGCCGGAGCCTTGTGCATGAAGGCAGGCAACGCCGTGATCCTGCGCGGTGGTAAGGATAGTTTCGCAAGCAGCTCCGCCATTGCCGATTGCTTGCGATCCGGCTTGGCCAGGGCCGGCCTGCCGGAGGGAGCCATTCAACTGGTCCCGACATCCGACAGGGCCGCCGTCGGCATGATGCTGGCGGGCCTTGATGGCGCCATCGACCTCATCGTTCCCCGTGGTGGGAAGAGCCTTGTCGCAAGGGTCCAGCTCGATGCCCGGGTGCCCGTTTTCAGTCATTTGGAAGGGCTCTGCCATGTCTATGTCGACAAGGCTGCAGATGCCCGCATGGCGCGTGACATCGTGGTCAATGCCAAGATGCGCCGCACCGGGATTTGCGGAGCGGCGGAAACCGTACTGGTGGACAAGGCAGGTGCGGACACTCAACTCAAGCCGCTGATCGGCGCATTGATCGAGGCCGGCTGCGAAGTCCGTGGCTGCCCTTTGGCCATGGCGGCCGACCCGCGAGTGCTAAGAGCGGGCGAAGCCGACTGGTCGACCGAATACCTCGACGCGATCGTTTCGCTGAAGGTGGTGGATGGGGTCGGCGGGGCGATCTCCCATATCGGCCATTACGGATCCCAGCATACGGAATCAATCATCACCGATGATGCCGAGACGGCAGAGCGCTTCCTGCGTGAGGTTGACAGCGCCATCGTTCTGCATAATGCCTCCACCCAGTTCGCCGACGGGGGAGAATTCGGCATGGGCGCGGAGATCGGCATCGCTACGGGGCGCCTTCATGCGCGGGGACCGGTTGGGCTGGAACAGCTGACCACCTTCAAATATGTGGTGCGGGGCACCGGTCAGATCCGTCCGTGACCGGCCGCTTCCGCCCATGAGCGCGCTGCCCCTGCCATTTCCCCTCGTCTATCCGTCCATGCGCATCGGCCTGTTCGGAGGGTCGTTCAATCCTGCTCATGCGGGCCATCTTGCTGTGAGCCTCGCCGCCCTGAAGGAGCTCGATCTGCATCAGCTATGGTGGATGGTCTCGCCGCAAAATCCGCTGAAGGACCCTGCCGACACCGATGATTTTGAAAAGCGAGTGGCCCGCGCCAAGGCCCTGGCGTTGCATCCGCGTCTGCGCGTGCTCGAGATCGAGAAGCGCTTGGGAACCGGCAATACGGCAGCCACCCTGCGCGCGCTGTCACCACTTCTCAACCGGGCGCGGTTCGTCTGGGTTATGGGCGCCGACAGTTTTGCGACGCTCCATCACTGGCATTATTGGCTGGAAATCCCGTTCACCCTGCCGCTGGCAGTTTTTGATCGCCCCGGCTACACAATTGCCGCGCTGACCTCCCCGGCAGCCCAAAGGCTCGGCCGTTATCGCGTCTCGTCGAACCTGTGTGCGACCCTGCCGGACCGGAGAGCGCCGGCTTGGAGTTTCCTCTCCATGAGACGTCGGATGGACAGTTCCACGGCGATTCGACGAACAACCGCCGCAAAATAGGTGCAGGCTGTTTCATCATTCTTTAGTCATTGTGTTGCAGTGGCGCTATTGCACATCATATTAGCCGCGGTAATCTAAGCGGGTCAGAGCGTTCATTCTGTTGTCGTGTCGTGCGTAGAAGATTGTAACGTTGAGCGCGGAGTATGAAGTCTCCCGTAGGCGTGCTGGCGAAAGTGAAAGGATCATAACCCTGACAGCCCATGTAGACGGGCACGGTGCCTCGCATCGTGGTCCAGAGAATGGAGCCTTGCCTCATGGCGTGGCTTCACCGATCATTGCCTCGGTTCTCGAGTGTCTCGATGACGCGAAGGCAGAAGAGGTCGTCTCGATCGATCTCACCGGAAAGACCCCCCTTGCAGATCATATGGTCATCGCGTCCGGTCGCTCGCAGCGGCACGTGGGCGCGATTGCCGATCAACTCCTGGAGTCCTTGAAGGAACAGGGGTGTCAGAATGTGCGTGTGCAGGGAATCCCGCATTGCGATTGGGTGCTGATCGATACGGGCGACATCATCGTCCACGTCTTCCGGCCCGAGGTGCGCGGATTTTACAATCTTGAGAAGCTCTGGTCGGCGAATGCTCCCATGGAGCGGCTTGCCGGCTGAACTGAGCTTCGAGGAAGGCGAGACGCGATGCGCGTTTCGATCGTGGCTGTTGGGCGGCTCAGAGGTCGAGCCGAGCAGGAGCTGTTTGACGAATATCGAAAACGTGCGCTAGCCCAGGGTCGCAGCCTCGGGATATCGAGCATCGATCTGCGCGAACTGCCTGAATCCTCGGCGCAGACGGTGACTCTGCGGAAGGCGGACGAAGCTCAGCGGATCCTGTCGGCGCTGCCCTCTCGGGCAACGCTCATTGCGCTCGATGAGGGCGGAGAGCAGGTGAGCAGTGTCGAGCTGTCAGGACGCGTTCGGGCTTGGCTCGACGGCGGTGTGAATGACCTGGGATTTGCCATTGGCGGCCCCGACGGCCATGGCGAAGAGGTCCTTTCCAAGGCGTCGCTGAGGGTCGCTTTTGGCCGAATGACATGGCCTCACGGTTTGACCCGGGTGATGCTGGCTGAACAGATTTACCGTTCGGTTACCATTTTGCTGAATCATCCCTATCACAGAGCGTAACGGTTCAGTCTGGAGTGAGGTCGCGCCGGAAGCATGATGCGCTTGGGTGTCCCAATGGGCGTGCCGTCACAGTTTCGTGCCGGGCCGGCGCGGCTATTTGTCGCGTTCGTGGTCGTGGGCCTGAGCCTTCTCGCGCAGCCTGCCTTTGCACAGGAAACCGGCGCGGACCTCGAGCAGAAACAAAACGAGCTGGAGGCGATCACCTCTGAGATCGAGAGCGGCAAGGCGCGTCAGTCGGAACTGACGGAGAAGGTCGCCGCCCTCATGAAGGAATCGGCAGAGCTGTCGGAGCGGCTCGTGGCCTTGGCCGGCAAGATTCAATCGCGTGAAGGCGCCATCACGGCAGCCGAGCAGCGTCTCGTGACATTCGACGATCAAGCGCGAAAGCTGCAGGAGAGACTGGCTGAACGCCGCAATTTCCTCTCGGAACTATTGGCCGGTCTGCAGCGCCTCGAGCGGAATCCGCCGCCGGCGCTTGCCGTCCGGCCCGACGATGCGCTGGAGGCCGTCCGCGGAGCGATTCTGATTGGCAACGTGATCCCCGAGCTCAAGGCACAGGCCGACGCCCTGACGGCAGATATCACCAGTCTCGCCGAGCTTCGGCGGCGCATGCTCCGCGAGGGCCAGGTGCTTGAGACGAATGTGAGCGGGCTCGAATCGGAGAAGACCCAGATCGCCGCCATTCTGGAGCAGAAGCGATCTTTGGTCAGTGCCACCAATAATGCTCTGCAGGACGAAAGGAAGCGTGTTGAGGGCCTCGCCGCCAAAGCTGCATCCCTGAAAGAACTGCTCTCCCAGATTGAACAGCGGCGACTCGCCGCGGCAGAACAGGCCCGGCAGGCGGAAGAGGAACGGCTCGCCGCCCAAATGAAGCCGCAAATACCCTTCACTCGTGCAAAAGGAAAACTGAGCTTCCCAGCACAGGGGACCTTGGTTCGCGGCTATGGTGATGGCAATGGATTCGGTGGCCACACGCAGGGCGTCTCGATTGCGACTCGTGCGGAGGCTCAGGTCACCTCGCCGACGGATGGGCGCGTTGAGTATGCTGGATCGTTTAGAAGTTACGGCGAACTCTTGATCCTGGACGTCGGCGAAGGATATCATGTTCTTCTCGCCGGCCTTGAAGGCATGACAGTGCAGACCGGTCAGTTTGTTCGTGCTGGCGAGCCGATTGGCGTGATGGGCAAGGAACCTGCGCGCGCAACATTGATCGGCGATCGTATGGGCGATCCTCGGCCAGTATTGTATGTAGAATTTCGGAAGAACGGCGATACGATCGATCCTGCACCTTGGTGGGCCGGAACGGGTAGAGAGGCACGGAAATAATGCGAAGCAAGACCTTGAGCGCTGTGGGCTACGCTGCGATCGGCGCGATCGTCGCCACCGTTGCCTGGAATGGGGCATCTGCGTTGGACGCCGCGACCGCGTCGAAGACGGATACCTATCGTCAGCTGAACCTATTCGGGGACGTGTTCGACCGCGTCCGTTCGGACTATGTCGAAGCGCCGAACGAGGAAGAACTGATCGATTCGGCGATCAACGGCATGCTCGCCTCTCTCGATCCGCATTCGAGCTACATGAATGCAGAGCGCTTCCGCGAGATGCAGGTGCAGACCCGTGGCGAGTTTGGCGGCCTCGGAATTGAGGTCACCATGGAGAATGGCTTGGTGAAGGTGGTTTATCCCATCGAGGATACGCCAGCCTCTCGTGCCGGCGTGAAGCCCAACGATCTCATCATCGGCATCGATGGAACGGATGTTCAAGGGCTGACCCTGAACGAGGCCGTGGACATGATGCGGGGCCCGGTAAACACGACGATCAAGCTGCAGATCCAGCGTCAGGGCGCCGACAAGCCCCTGGAGCTCCAGCTTAAGCGCGATGTCATCCGCATCCGCGCCGTGCGCTCCGAGATTGAGGACGACGTCGGATACATCCGGGTGACCTCCTTTAACGAGCAGACCCAGGAAGGCCTCGAAAACGCAGTCCGGGACATCAAGGCCAAGCTCGGCAGCAAGGCCAAGGGCTACATTCTTGATCTTCGCAACAATCCCGGCGGTTTGCTCGATGGAGCGATCTCCGTCTCCGACAGCTTGCTTGACCGCGGCGAGATCGTATCGACGCGCGGCCGAAATGCGGATGAGACCCAGCGCTACAACGCCCAGCCTGGCGACTTGTTCGATGGCAAGCCGGTGGTCATTCTTGTGAATGGCGGTTCTGCCTCAGCCTCTGAAATCGTGGCCGGCGCCCTCCAGGACCACAAACGGGCGACCATCATCGGCACCAAATCCTTCGGCAAGGGTTCGGTTCAGACCATCATTCCCATGGGCAGCTACGGTGCATTGAGGCTCACGACCGCTCGCTACTTTACGCCCTCGGGCCGTTCCATCCAGGCTCAGGGTATCGACCCCGATATCAAGGTCGATCAAGCGATCCCGGCCGAGGAAGCGGACAAGGTCCCGAGCACCACTCGTGGCGAGGCCAGTCTTCGGGGCCACCTCACCAACGAGAATGGAACCGAGGAGGCGACGGGCTCCCCGGCTTATGTCCCGAAGGACAAGGCCAAGGACACGCAGCTGCAATATGCGTTGAACTTCCTGCGCGGCGGTGCCGTGAGCGAGGCGACCAAGACCGCCAAACCGAACACACCGCAGGTGAAGGCCAACTGATCCTGAAAGGGTCCGAAATGTCATCAAGCGGGGCGCCCTCACGCCCCGCTTTTCCTTTAAGGAAATCTGTAGTCCTCGGTTTTATAATCACCCCTACACGAACAACCGGCGACCAGAGCAGGCGATGCTCGACAACGATCTTCGCAGGCCACTCCAACCGAAGCGGCTCAGGATGACCGCTCACCGTGGTTCAGTGTCGGCACTGCAGATTGCCGTAGCAGCCCTGGCAGCTTTATTGCTGATGGTCTTCGCCTGGCTGGTCCTCGCCCATGACCTCAGTGGTGGCCAGCCGAGAGTAGTGGCCAAGATCCAAAAGAGCGACCCTATGGCGACGGGCTCGGTCCGCTCTTCCACGGGGCCCTCGAGCCTCAGAAAAGCGCCGCTTTCCCTCCTCTTGGAGCCTGGACGATACGGGGCCTTGCCTCGAATTTCAGGCGACGAAACCCCGCTGAGCGCATATTCCCGACCGATCTCTGCCGAGGCCATGGCGTCGCCATTGCCGAAAGTGGCGTTGATCATCGGCGGCGTCGGCGGAAATGATGAAATGTCTGCCGCAGCGATCGAACGGCTGCCTGAGGAGGTCACCCTCGCGATCGATTCGAACGGCCGGAATTTGCAAAGCTGGGTCGATCGCGCCCGCCTTTCGGGGCACGAGGTCCTCCTTCAGCTTCCCATGGAGGCGCTCGCTCATCCAAACGCCGGCCCGGGAGCCCGCACCTTGCTGGCGAGCATGTCGCCTGCCGAGATCCAGGATGATCTTCACTGGCATCTCGCGCGCGCTGCGGGATATTTCGGTGTCATCAATCAACTGGGCGGCAAGTTCCTCGGAAGTGAGGCGGCACTGGAGCCCCTGGCGCATGAACTGAAGCGGCGAGGGCTTTTATTCGTCGAGGACATGCCGTCCGGTCAAAGCAAGGCGGCAGCGGTTGCTGATGATGTGGACATGAAGTATCTGGGCGCGGACATCGTCATCGACGAAGACTCGGATCCTGCAGCCATCGATGCGGCCCTGGAGGAACTCTTGAACATCGCCGAGCGTAAAGGCTTTGCCTTGGCGGTCGGCTCGGCCTTTCCGGCGACCCTGGAACGGGTTGAACTTTGGACGAAGCGAGCGATGGTGACGAAGCGGGTTATGATTGTGCCTGCAAGCGCAGCCCTTGTTCTTGAGCCTCAATGATCGAAAGCTTTCCCTATGAGTGAGAAGTTGGACGACGCGCAGATCGCTGCCATGCCGTATCGGCCCTGCGTTGGAATCATGCTGATGAACGCCGAGAACAGGGTCTGGCTGGGCAAACGCGTGCCCAAGTGGGAATGTGATCTGGGGTTCGATCTCTGGCAGATGCCTCAGGGAGGCATCGATGAGGGCGAGAATCCGCGCGAAGCGGCGTTCCGCGAGCTGTTTGAGGAGGTGGGAACGCGCGAGGCCTCCATCATCGCCGACACCCAGGGTTGGCTTCATTACGATCTGCCGCGGTCGGCAATCGGCAAGGCACTGCACGGTCGCTACCGCGGCCAGCGGCAGAAATGGTTCCTGATGCGCTATGAAGGGCGCGACAGCGACTTCAATCTGATCCCGGCCGATGGCGGAGAAATCGAATTCGACGAGTGGCGCTGGGTGGATATCTCGGAGGTCACGAGTCTGGTGGTCCCCTTCAAACGCCACGTCTATGAGCAGGTCGTGGCGACGTTCGCTCCCCTCGTCAGATCGATCTGAGCCTAAGTTTCGGCGGACTTCCCTCTCGCCCTCTGCACAATTGACCAGCATTCACCCGGCAGGGGTCGGGGACAGCATCCATTGGAGCGAGAATGTCTGACAACGCCGCAATAAGCAATTCTGAGCCTGAGAAGCCGGAGTCTTCCATCTCCGCGGAGAACAAGAACGAACCGGAAATGGAGAGCGAAGTGTCGATCAATATCGGGACCATGAATTTTCACATCGACAAGGTCGTCATAGCCCAGATCGATGAATTGAATTTATCTCAGGGCTTGTCGAACCTTTTCAATATGGGTCACGGATCTTCGGCACCCCGAGCAGGCAGTGCTCCGTCGCGATCGATGAGGTCGATCGACGAAGGAGATGCTCGCCCGTCCAATTACGGCATTGAATTCCTGGATGACGGAACATCGATGTCGATCTAGGCGCCGGTCGATGCCACCCTCTTAGCCTGAAGGAGGGTGGCATCTCGCCTCAAGCTGGTTATGATGCCTCATCGCACAAGAAACTCGAGGGAAACGATGAGGAAGTTGTTCAATCGCCGCCATGTCATTGGCGCCATCGCTGCCGCCGGACTGGCCATTGGGACACCGGCCAGTGCTGCCGAATTCGTCAACATCGTGACCGGCGGAACCAGCGGCGTCTACTACCCGCTGGGCGTGGCGCTCTCGAAGCTTTACGGCGCCGCACTGCCGGATGCGAAGATTTCCGTCCAGTCGACCAAGGCATCGGTTGAAAATCTGAACCTTCTGGAAGCGGGCCGTGCGGAAGTGGCCTTCAGCCTCGGCGATGCCGTTGCCGACGCGTGGAACGGGGAAAAGGAAGCTGGCTTCCCGAATAAGCTCGAGAAGCTTCGCGCCATCGGCGGTCTGTACAACAATTATGTTCAGATCATTGCGACCGAAGCCTCCGGCATCAAGACGCTGGCTGATCTCAAGGGCAAGCGGATCTCTGTCGGTGCGCCGCGCTCCGGCACCGAGCTCAATGCTCGTGCCGTGCTGAAGGCCGCGGGTCTCACTTACGAGGATTTCAGCAAGGTCGAGTACCTGCCCTTCGGCGAATCCGTGGACCTGATGAAGAACCGCCAGCTGGATGTGACCCTGCAATCTGCGGGGCTCGGCGTCTCCTCGATCCGCGACTTGGCCACGTCAGTGCCGATCGTCGTCGTTCCGGTGCCGGCGGATGTCGTGGAGAAGATTGGCAATCCGGCATACCAGGCCGCCAATATCCCGGCGAGTACCTATGATGGCCAGTCCGCAGACGTGCCGGCGGTAGCGATCACGAACATCCTGGTGACCCGCGAGGGGGTCGCCGAAGAGACTGTCTATCTTCTCACCAAGGCCATGTTCGACCATCTGGACCAGCTGTCCATGGCGCATTCGGCTGCGAAGGCGATCAATGCAAAACAGGCCATCAAAGGCCTGCCGATCCCGCTGCATCCCGGTGCAGCCCGCTATTACAAGGAAGCGGGGATCGAATAGCGCTGACGGTTGACCTGAGCCCTTCACGGTCTCAGGAAGGTAAAGAAGAGTGCTGGTGAGCGACGCCCATGGATCGTAATCTCGAGCTTGAGGTCGAGCTTCCCGCTGAGAGCACCGATGTCAGACGCGGCGGGTCGGCCTGGGCACTCTACGCCATCGGCATCGCCTTCTCCGTCTTTCAGATATGGACCGCCGCCTACAGCCCCATCTCAAGCCTGGTTGTTCGCTCGGTCCATGTCGGCTTCCTCGTCCTGATGATCTTCGGCATCTCCGCCGAACTCACGAAAAACAAAGCCCACGCCACGCTGCTCTGGTCGCTTGGTATCCTGGGCTTTGTTCTCGGACTCTATCATTGGGTCTACGAGACCGAGATCATGCTTCGGTCTGGAATACCGTCAATGACCGATCTCGTCATCGGCGTGATCGTCATCATATTGGTCTTCGACGCGACCCGACGCCTGATGGGATGGGCGCTGCCGATCCTGTGTGGGCTGGCGCTTCTCTATGGCCTTTTCGGCGAATATCTCCCAGGCGCGCTCGCCACCCGCGGCTATGGCCTCGATCAGATCATCGAGCAGATGTTCATGGGGACCGAGGGTATCTACGGCACGCCGATCTATGTGTCTTCGACCTACATCTTCCTCTTCATCCTGTTCGGGACGTTTCTGGAACGGGCCGGGATGATCAAGCTGTTCACCGATGTGTCCATGGGGTTGGTCGGGCATCTCAAAGGCGGCCCGGCCAAAGTCTCCGTGTTCTCCTCCGGCCTCATGGGCACGATCAACGGCTCCGGTGTTGCCAATGTCGTCACGACGGGCCAGTTCACCATCCCGTTGATGAAGCGCTTCGGCTACTCCTCCGTTTTTTCCGGCGCCGTCGAGGCCACCTCCAGCATGGGTGGTCAGATCATGCCGCCGGTCATGGGCGCCGTGGCCTTCATCATGGCGGAGACCCTGGGCGTCCCCTATGTGGAAATCGTCAAGGCCGCGATCATTCCCGCTCTCCTCTATTTTGCGGCGGCCTTTTGGGCCGTCCACTTGGAGGCGGGCCACAAGAATTTGCGCGGTCTTCCGAAGGAGATGTGTCCGAGCGCTTGGGGCGCTCTCAAGGCAGGTTGGTATCTCATCCTGCCTCTGGCCATCCTCGTCTATCTGCTCTTCTCCGGATATACCCCCCTATTCTCGGGAACGGTGGGATTGGCGCTGACAATCGTTCTGATCCTCGGCGCCGCCATAGCCTTGAACCTGAGTGGCACCGCCCTTCGCGTCATATTCTGGGTGGTGCTGGGACTGCTCTGTGGGTCGTTCTTCGAATTCGGCATCACCGCTATTGGCTTGATCATCATTGCGCTCATCGCGGGCAATCTGTTCGTCAAGGGGGGCCGCGAGACCGTGCGGCTTTCGGTCGACAGCCTGGCTGAAGGGGCACGGCATGCCGTCAGCGTCGGCATCGCCTGCGCCATCGTCGGCGTGTTGATCGGCATTTTCACCCTGACGGGAGTCGCCGTTCAGTTCGCGGAAATGATTCTGGCCTTCGGTCGCAGCAGCCTGTTTCTGAGCCTCGTGCTGACGATGATCGCCTGCCTGCTCCTGGGGACGGGGCTCCCGACGATCCCGAACTACATCATCACCAGCGCCATCGCCGCCCCCGCTCTCCTGGAACTGGGTGTGCCGCTGCTGGTCTCCCATATGTTCGTCTTCTATTTCGGCATCATGGCGGACCTGACGCCGCCTGTGGCCTTGGCTGCCTTCGCCGCCGCGCCGATCGCCAGGGCATCGGGCATGGCTATCGGCTGGCAGGCCTCGAAGATCGCGATCCCGGGCTATGTCGTCCCCTTCATGGCGGTCTATGACCCAGCCCTTATGGCCCAGACCGGAGACTGGCTGGCCACGGCCTATATGGCATTCAAGGCAATCGTCTCCATCGGCCTTTGGGGCGCAGCCATGGTCGGCTTCCTCCACACGAAGCTCAACTGGCCCGAGCGTATCTGGGCCACCGCTGCTGCCTTCCTCCTCGTCCTGGCGCTTCCCATCACCGATGAGCTTGGCTTCGGTTTAGGGTTTCTCTTCATCGTCTGGCATTGGTGGCGGTCGCGCGGGGCAACCCAGAGCGAACCCGCTTGAGCCTCCTGCTGTGCCTCGTGACGGGGGCCGCTCTCACTTCGCTCGACCTTCCCAGCAATCGCTTCACCCTTGCTTGGACCCACTCGGTGGAAAAAATCCGCTGGGAGGAGGACTATGTGGCCGGAGCGCATGGGTTCACGCTCGAGAGGGCGAGAGTGCGCGGTTCGGGCGCGGGAATGGAGCCTCCGCCCGACGCGGTGAAGATTCCGGGAGGATGGTGGCAATACAGCCCCGCCGAATTGCGTCTGACTGAGGTGAATCTCGCGGCCTCGGCCTTTACGGGCGATTATGAGATTTGCGTCGAGGGGTCATGCCGTCCCCTGGGGCAACTGGTGACGATCCCGAGCGACAGCGGCGTGACCCTCCGGGTATGCGATTCCGCGACGCGGCGTGCGAAGTGATGCGGCCCGGGCTCACACGGCCGACTGAGCCAGCTTCTGTTTCTGGCGGGACATGTACCACCAGGCGAGGCTCTGGATCCTCGTTGTGAGGAAGCCGTGCGGGTCCAGTCCCCCAGCCTTGGCGACCATGGAGATCAGCCTGTCCATATGCTGTCTCTGATACACGCCCATGGCCCGCTTCTGATAGGCGTCGGCGAAGGTCTTGCGATGATAGGGGGTCTCGCTGTCCGCGGAGTAATTGGCGCAGTAGAAGGCCCCCGCGAGCTCGTCGTCATCCGCTTCGTTCACCCGCCCCACTGCAACCTTCAACCGCCCGATCCGTCCTGGCAGCTCTGAGGCGTATTTCTTGTAGATCTCGTAGAAGCAACGGTAATGGGCGAACTCGTCCGCTGCCATGAAGGTCACGATCTGCTTGAGGCAGGGCTCGTCCGTCTGATCCTTGATCGCCGTGTAGAAGGACGAGGTACCGCTTTCGACCACGCAGCGGGCGATCATTTCACCGGCTTTGGAGCCTCGCAGCGATTCATTGGCACTCGTATCGATGCTTTGGATCGTGCGAAACCGGGCGAAGGAATCTTCGAAGTCGAAGCTGGGATCGGCGAGCTTGGCCCACGCGGCTAAAGCGCGGCCGTGCTGGGCCTCTTCCTTGCCCCATTGATCGATATTCTGCTGGACGGTCTCGTCGTCGCGAAAGACGTTGGACAGATAGGTGACGTAGTCCGGCGCATTGAATTCGACGAGAGCGGCGGCCTTGACCGCCTTCAACATCTCGGGATCGACCTTGGAGCCGTCGAAGGCTCCCCAGTTAATGCGATCAAGTGTCCAGCGCATGGTACCTGGATCGCCATGCATCGATGCTGTCCTCTGGCGTCCTCCGCCCGGAGCGGGCGTGTAATCGTCTAAACCGGTGCTGATAGGGCCGCCTGCAATTGCCTGAGATGGTCGAGCACTTCCTGAGCCCGGCGCCGCTTCTCGTCGTCCTTGGCGTCCGCGACGTCTTCCGCTGCGTTCTTGAACTGCACCTCGAACGCGGCGCGATCAAGCTCTGCTAAGGGAATAGCCTCTTCAGCCAACACGGTGAGGCCCCGCGGATTGATCTCCGCAAAACCGCCGCGCAAGAAGATCTTCTCCGGCGCACCGCTCTCCTTGCGGATCACAAGCAGACCGGGCTTCAACGTGGCGACCAAGGGAGCATGGCGCACGAGAACGGTGAACTCTCCCTCGCTGCCGGGGACCGTAACTTCGGCGACCTCACCGGAGAAAAGCAGTCTCTCCGGTGACACGAGTTCGAAATGCAGCAATTCAGCCATTAGCCGGCGATCCTTTTGCCGTCACGCTTCAGACAAACGGCTCAGGCCGCTTCCGCCGCAAGGCGCTCGGCCTTTTCGACGGCTTCCTCGATCGTGCCAACCATGTAGAAGGCCGATTCCGGCAAGTGATCATACTTGCCTTCGCACAAGCCACTGAACCCTTTGATGGTGTCTTCGAGGTTGACGAACTTACCGGGCGAACCGGTGAAGATTTCGGCCACGAAGAAGGGCTGCGACAGGAAACGCTCGATCTTGCGGGCGCGACTGACCACGAGCTTGTCTTCTTCCGACAGCTCATCCATGCCGAGAATGGCGATGATGTCCTGGAGCGCCTTGTAACGCTGCAGGATCTCCTGAACGCGGCGGGCGGTGCCGTAATGCTCGTCGCCGATGACGCGGGCATCCAGCATGCGCGAGGTGGAGTCCAGCGGATCCACGGCCGGATAGATGCCCTTCTCGGCAATCGAGCGCGAAAGCACGGTCGTCGCGTCCAAGTGAGCGAAGGAGGTCGCAGGCGCAGGGTCGGTCAAGTCGTCGGCCGGCACGTAGATGGCCTGCACCGAAGTGATCGAACCCTTCGTCGTCGTCGTGATGCGCTCCTGCAGGGCGCCCATGTCGGTCGCCAGTGTCGGCTGATAGCCCACGGCCGAGGGAATGCGGCCGAGCAGAGCGGACACTTCCGAGCCCGCCTGGGTGAAGCGGAAGATGTTGTCGACGAAGAACAGCACGTCCTGCCCCTGGTCGCGGAAATCCTCGGCGATCGTGAGGCCCGACAGCGCGACGCGGGCGCGGGCTCCGGGGGGCTCGTTCATCTGGCCGAAGACGAGGGCGCATTTGGAGCCTTCGCCGCCGCCCTTCTTGTTCACGCCGGACTCGATGAACTCGTGATAGAGGTCGTTCCCCTCGCGGGTCCGCTCGCCGACGCCGGCGAACACCGAGTAACCGCCGTGAGCCTTGGCGACGTTGTTGATCAGTTCCTGAATGAGCACGGTCTTGCCCACGCCGGCACCGCCGAACAGGCCGATCTTGCCGCCCTTGGCGTAAGGCGCGAGGAGGTCGACGACCTTGATCCCGGTGACGAGGATCTCGGCTTCGGTCGACTGGTCGACGAAGGGAGGAGCCGCCTGGTGAATGCCGCGCGTATACTCATGCGGCACGGGGCCGGCTTCATCGACGGGCTCGCCGATCACGTTCATGATGCGGCCGAGCGTGCCCGGTCCCACCGGCACCGAGATCGCGGCTCCGGTATCCCGCACCAGATGGCCACGCACGAGGCCTTCGGTGGAGTCCATGGCGATCGTCCGCACGGTGCTTTCGCCCAGATGCTGCGCCACTTCCAGGACGAGACGGCTGCCGTTGTTGTCGGTTTCCAGCGCGTTCAGGATTTCCGGCAGATGACCTTCAAACTGAACGTCGACGACGGCGCCCGTCACCTGACGGATACGGCCGGTCGGGTTGTTCGGCATCTTTGCCTCGGGGTTCTTCGGCTTGCTGGTCTTCTTGAGGGTCGTTGTCATCGGTCAATCCCTGCCTGTATTCGTTTTGCTCGCGCGCTTCCCTGGAGAAACTCGCGCCCTTGAGCGCCTTATACCGCTTCGGCACCCGAAATGATTTCGATCAGTTCCTTGGTGATCATCGCCTGGCGGGTGCGGTTGTAGCGCAGCGTCAGCTTGTTGATCATGTCACCGGCATTGCGGGTCGCGGCATCCATGGCCGACATCCGCGCACCCTGCTCCCCGGCGGCGTTCTCGAGCAGCGCCCGGAACACCTGCACGGACAGGTTCCGAGGCAGCAGGTCTGCCAGGATCTCGGTTTCTTCGGGCTCATACTCGTAGATGGCGCCGCCCAAATCCAGCGCGGGGCCCCCGGCCGCTTTCGCCGGCGGCACGCGCACCGGAATCAACTGCAGCGCAGTCGGCTTCTGCGTAATGACGTTCTTGAACTCGGAATAGAAGAGAGTGGCGACATCGAACTCGCCAGCCTCGAACATCGACAGAACCCGGCGGGAGACCTCCTGGGCCTCAGTGAAGCCGACGCGGCGAACGGTGCGGAAGTCGATCGTATCCACGATCTGGGGCCCGAACGTCCGGCGCAGCATGTCCCGGCCTTTCCGGCCGACGCACAGGATCTTGACCGTCTTGCCCTCGCGGGTCAGGCGCATGGCATGATCCCGGGCGAGCTTCGCGATGTTGGAGTTGAAACCACCGCAGAGCCCGCGCTCCGCCGTCACCACGACGAGAAGATGGACCTGATCCTTGCCTGTGCCGGAGAACAGCACGGGTGCATCCTCGCGGCCTTCCAGGCCGGTTGCCAAATTGGCGAGGACTGCATCCATCCGCTCGGCATAGGGGCGTGCGGCTTCGGCAGCCTCCTGCGCACGGCGCAGCTTGGCTGCAGCCACCATCTGCATCGCCTTGGTGATCTTCTGCGTCGAGCGGACGCTGGTGATCCGGTTCCTGAGTTCTTTCAAGCTCGGCATCTAGGCCGCTTTCCTTGTGCTCGATTGCCGATGGGTCTCAGGCGGCGAAAGACTTCGAGAAGCTCTCGACCGCGGCCTTCAGTTTCTCGGTCGTCCCCGCACTCAGCTCCTTCTCGGTGCGGATGGCGTCGAGAATTTCGTTGTGGCGATCATGCATGAACCGCAGGAACTCTTCCTCGAAGGCACGGATCTGATTGACCGGCAGCTTGTCGAGATAGCCGTTCACGCCGGCATAGATCACGACCACCTGCTCCTCGACCGCGAGAGGCGAGAATTGCGGCTGCTTCAGAAGTTCGGTCAAACGCTGTCCGCGTGCCAGCAAACGCTGAGTCGAGGCATCGAGGTCGGAGCCGAACTGGGCGAAGGCAGCCATTTCGCGATACTGCGCGAGCTCGCCTTTGATTCGGCCGGCAACCTGCTTCATGGCCTTGATCTGGGCTGCTGAGCCCACGCGGGACACGGACAGACCGACATTCACCGCGGGACGAATGCCCTGATAGAACAGATCCGTCTCGAGGAAGATCTGGCCGTCGGTGATCGAGATGACATTCGTCGGGATATAGGCCGAGACGTCGTTCGCCTGGGTTTCCACCACGGGCAACGCCGTGAGCGAACCGCCGCCGAGGGAGTCGTTCAGCTTCGCGGCACGCTCGAGCAGGCGGGAATGGAGATAGAAGACGTCGCCCGGATAGGCTTCGCGTCCAGGCGGACGGCGCAGCAGCAGGGACATCTGCCGATAGGCGACGGCCTGCTTGGACAGATCGTCATAGGCAAGCAGGGCATGCATGCCGTTGTCGCGGAAGAACTCGCCGATGGTGCAGCCCGTATAGGGAGCCAGATACTGCATCGGGGCCGGCTCGGACGCCGTGGCGGCAACCACCACGGAATATTCGAGAGCGCCGTTCTCCTCCAGGGTCTTCACCAGCTGGGCGACGGTCGAACGCTTCTGGCCGCAGGCCACGTAGACGCAATAGAGCTTCTGGCTCTCTTCGCCGCGCTGGTTGATGTTCTTCTGGTTGAGGATGGTATCGAGAATGATCGCCGTCTTGCCGGTCTGGCGATCGCCGATGATCAGCTCACGCTGGCCCCGGCCGATCGGGATCAGGGCATCGATGGCCTTGAGGCCGGTCTGCATCGGCTCGTTCACCGACTTCCGCGGGATGATGCCCGGCGCCTTGACGTCGACGCGCTTGCGGACGTCGGAAGCGATGGGACCCTTGCCGTCGATGGGATTCCCGAGCGCATCGACGACGCGGCCGAGCATGCCCCGTCCGACGGGAACTTCCACGATGGCGCCGGTGCGCTTGACGGTATCGCCTTCCTTGATCTCTCGGTCGGAGCCAAAGATCACGATGCCGACATTGTCGACTTCAAGGTTCAAGGCCATGCCGCGCACGCCGTTGGTGAATTCCACCATCTCGCCGGCCTGCACATTATCCAAGCCATAGACGCGCGCGATGCCGTCACCGACCGACAGGACCTGGCCGACCTCGGAGACTTCGGCTTCACGGCCGAAATTCTTGATCTGCTCCTTGAGGATCGCAGAAATTTCCGCGGGACGGATTTCCATCACCCAACCTCTTTCATAGCAATGCGAAGATTTTGAAGTTTTGTTCGTAGCGAATTGTCGATCATCCGGCTTCCGATCTTCACGATCAGGCCGCCAATGATGTCGGGGTCGACTTTGGTCTCGAGCATGATGTCGCGCCCGGAGCCGGTTTTCAGCGTTTCCTTGATGCGCGTCACCTGCTCGTCGGAGAGCGGTTCGGCAGAAGTCACCTCGGCGGTCTCTTCACCGCGGTGGGCCGCCAGCAACTTGCGATATCCGGCGATCATGTCGCTGATGGCAAAGAGGCGGCGATTGCGGGCGACGAGCGAAATGAAGTTTGCGGTCAACCCGGTAATGCCGGCGGCGCTGAGCACGGCGCCGATTGCCCGCGACTGTTCGTCAGGCGTGAAAACCGGGCTTCGAACGAGCCGCCTGAGCTCGTTGGACTCCTCCATGAGTGCCGAAAACCGCCTGAGGTCCTCCGCAACGGCATCGAATTGCCCATCGGACTGCGCCAGCTCGAAAAGAGCCGTCGCGTAACGCCCTGGCATTCCTTCTACTGTCGAACCCGTTCCCGCCACCTTGAACCGTCTCTTTACATGGTTCCGACCGGTTCGCGCATTCTTGAACGGCGATACCAACGGACTGATTTAACTTGGTAATCTTACGAAGGAACAGGCGTGTAGCTTAGCGTTCCCCGTCTTGGGCTCCATCTAACACAGGAAGTAGGCCCTGGCAACGCAGGCAAGACGCCTGATTGTCGCAACAATAAGGCCGGTCCCATAGAATGCTTACAGGAAACTGTATGGATCGATGTCCACATCCACCCGCAGCGAGCCTCTCGGCTTCACAGGCGCCAGCCATGTGGCAAGAAACGCCTGGATATTGAAGTCTCGCCCCGCCTCGACGAGGAACCTGAAACGGTATCGGCTTCGCACCAGGGCCATGGGGGCCGGCGAGGGGCCGTAGACGCGAGCGCCCTGCGCGGTGGGGATCAGACGCGCGAGGTCTTTGGCGAACCGTTCGGTTTCGATTTGATCCCGGCCCGACACGATCAGGGCGGCCAGTCGCCCATAGGGCGGGAGGCCCCCCCCTTGGCGGATCTGCTTTTCCTTGGCCAGAAAACCGTCCCGATCCCCCTCTTTCAGGGCCTTCATCAAGGGATGGTCGGGCATATAGGTTTGGATGATCGCTCGGCCCGGCAAAGCCTCCCGGCCTGCCCGCCCCGCCACCTGGGTCAGCAGCTGGTAGGTCCGCTCGGCCGCCCGCGGATCTGCGGTGCTGAGGGCGAGATCCGCATCGACCACTCCCACCAGAGTGAGGCCGGGAAAGTGATGGCCCTTGGCGACCAGCTGTGTTCCGATGATGATGTCGAAACGGCGCTCCGCTATCGCACGGATGACGTCGCGCAGGCCAAAACCCCGCAGAAGATCGCTGGAGAGGAGGGCGATCCGCGCAGTGGGAAACCGCTCGGCAACCTCTTCGGCCAGACGTTCTACGCCTGGTCCACAGGGGACGAGGCTGTTTTCTGTTCCGCATGACGGGCAGGCCTCCGGCACCGGCTCGTCATGCCCACAGTGGTGGCACAGCAATCTGCGGCGGAAGCGGTGTTCGACCAGCCAGCTGTCGCAGTTCGGACACTGCATGCGATGCCCACAGACTCGGCACAGAGTGACGGGCGCATACCCTCGACGGTTCAGGAACAGCAGAACCTGCTCGCCATCACCCAGGGTCTTGACGACCTCCGCCACCAGCGGCTCGGACATCCAGCGGCCGCGCTCCAGGGCCGCGCTGCGCATGTCCATGAGATCGACCGAGGGCAGCAGAGCGGCTCCGTGCCGTGCCGTCAGGGCGACGTAGCGGTAACGGCCACGATCCACATTCGCCAGGGATTCCAACGATGGCGTCGCCGATGACAAGATGACCGGGAACTGCCCGAGCGATCCGTAGACCACGGCCATGTCGCGGGCATGGTAGGTGACCCCCTCTTCCTGTTTGAACGCGGATTCGTGTTCCTCGTCGACCACGATCAATCCGAGATTGCGGAACGGCAGGAACAAAGCCGACCGCGCGCCGATCACAATCTTGGCATCGCCCGAGGCTATGCCGCGCCACACCCTCTCCCGCTCGGTCGATTTGAGGGCGGAATGCCACTCCGCCGGCTCTGCCGCGAACCGCTCCTCGAGCCGCCGGATGAATTCGGAGGTGAGGGCGATCTCGGGCAAGAGGATAAGGACCTGGCGTCCTGCGGCAATCGTGGCGGCCACCGCCTCGCAATAGACTTCGGTCTTGCCCGCACCGGTCACACCGTCCAGCACGGTGACTGAGAAGGCCCGTTCGGCCACGGTGGCGCGCAGGATCTTTGCGGCAGCGGCCTGTTCCTTGGAGAGGCCCCGATGCGCCTGCGCCTGCGGCACGCCGAAATCACGGTCGGCGGGAAAGGGCTCCGGCACCAGCGTGCCGGAGGCGACCAGGCCTCTGATCACTGCGGATGTTACGCCGGCCTCTTCGGCGAGTTCGTTCGATCGCCACAGCAGGCCGTTTGAGGCGACGTCGATGACGCGCTGCCGCTGCGGTGTCATCCGCTGGGGAGGCAATCCGACATACCGGTACCCCGTTTGCATCCGCGGATCGCCGAGAGCGGCTGGCGAGCGCAGGCACATCCGCAGGACCATGCCCGCAGGCACGAGATTATAGGCCGCCACCCAGTCGACGAAGCGACGATGAACCTCGGCCATGGGTGGGGCATCGTAGCGCTCGCGGACAGCCCGCAAGCGCGGCCCGCCAGGCTCGTTCGTCGCGAGCGCAGGCCCACTCCAGATGACGCCGATCATGTCGCGCGGGCCCAGCGGCACGCGGACATAGTCCCCGGGCTGCAGCTCCATGCCGGACGGCACCAGATAGGAGTAGGCGCTCGAAAGGGCGAGAGGCAGGAGCACTTCGACGCGCAACTGCCCCGCCGCGCTCTCAACTTCATTTTCCGCCGTATCGACCTGCATGGATGCAACCTGATCGCAACGGCCTCTTAATTCAATGCGCTCATGATCGTTGTGAACACCCAGTCAGGTGGACGCGCCCTCCACCCAGTGCAACTGAGTCTCCATGACGATTGCCACGACTCCCGACATTTTGATTCTGTCCATGCCGGCGTGCCCGGACGCTGCCGGGGAAGTGTCGGCTTGGTTTGACTATCTCAAGGGCGAAAAGCGATCCTCACCGCAGACGCTCGTCGCCTACCACCGGGACATGCGCCAGTTTTTCGGCTTTCTGGCGGAGTATTTGGGGGAGCCCGCCTCGATCAGCATTTTGGCCGAGCTTCGGACCGCCGATTTCAGATCCTTCCTCGCGTCGCGTCGTCGGTCGGGTGTGGAGAGCCGCAGTCTCGCCCGACAGCTTTCCTCCATCCGGGGGCTATACCGCTTTCTTGAGCGCAAGGGTGTGCTCGACAATGCCGCTCTCGGCGCCGTGCGTTCGCCGAAGATTGCCCATTCGGTGCCGAAGCCGCTCAACCTGACGGCCGCCAGGCGGCTGGTCTCAGGCGAGGCTGACGAGGAGGATGGTGAGACCCTCCCCTGGGTGAAGGCGCGGAATGTCGCCGTCCTCACACTTCTCTATGGCTGCGGCCTGCGGATTTCGGAAGCTCTCGGCCTGAACCGCAATGAAGCCCCCGGTCCCGCACAGGACATCCTCACCATCACCGGAAAGGGCAACAAGACCCGCATTGTCCCCGTGCTGCCGATCGTACGGACCGCCATTGAGGCCTATCTTGCCCTCTGTCCCGCTGGCAAAGCGGCCAATGGCCCGCTGTTCGTCGGAGTGCGCGGTGCTCGCCTCAACCCGCGGATCGTGCAGCGCCTGATCGAGCGGCTCAGAGGCGCCTTGGCTCTCCCGGAGACGGCGACGCCCCATGCGTTGCGGCATTCCTTCGCCACGCATCTCCTCGGGGCTGGAGCCGACTTGCGCTCAATCCAGGAATTGCTGGGCCACGCAAGTCTGTCCACCACGCAGATCTATACCGAAGTCGATCGCGCCCACCTCCTTAGGCAATATGAGACCGCTCACCCGCGGGCGTAGCACTTCATTTCAAGGAAGAGTGAACCTCGGGCGCTTGTGAAGTGTTGTGCTCGTGTTAGTCTGAAGGTTCTTCCCCATGATGATGGAGAGACGCATGATGAAATCGACCGTCTTCGCCCTGGCAATCGCGGCGTCTGCCGTCTCGTTTGCCGCGGGTGCGCATGCCTGCAGCTATCAGAAGAATGTCCAGGCCTCGAGCGCGCCCATGACAGTGGCGGAAGTGCCCGCGCCGATGACTCCGGCACCGTCCAGCACGTCTACGCAATAAGCTTTTTCTTCAAGTCTTCAGCCGGGTTTTTGGCAGGACTGCCGAACCCGGCTTCTTTGTGCCGCGCTTTTCGCCGACCGCAAACCTCTCTATGACTGTCCTCGTAACGGGGAGAGTTCATGATGCTTGCGGACATCGCGCCGGTTCCGTCCGACGAAAAGCTGCCTGAGCGTGCCGATGTCGTCATCATCGGTGGCGGCATCATCGGCGCTTCGCTTGCTCTTTTTCTGGCCGAGCGCAAAGTCTCGGTCGTGCTCTGTGAGAAAGGGATCATCGCCGGCGAGCAGTCCAGCCGGAACTGGGGCTGGTGCCGCCAGATGGGGCGCGATCCCCGCGAAATCCCGCTGATTATCGAATCCCTCGGCCTCTGGCGCCAGATGAACGAGCGCATTGGCGAGGAGACCGGCTTCCGCACCACGGGCATACTTTACCTCGCCAAGACCGACCAGGATCTGGAGGGCCATCAGGCATGGATGAAGCATGCCCGGGCCTATCAGCTCGATTCGCAAATCATTGACGGAAAGCGGGTTGCCGAGCTGATCCCGCAATCTGCGACCAGCTGGAAGGGTGCGCTTTATACCCCGAGTGACGGAAAGGGCGAGCCGTTCATCGCCGCGCCCGCGATCGCCCGTGGCGCGCAGAAGCAGGGAGCGAAGATTTTTACGCGTTGTGCGGTCCGCGGCATCGAGCGCGAGGGGGGTCGCATCTCCGGAGTGGTGACGGAAAAGGGCCGCATCGCCTGCTCGCAGGTCGTTCTTGCCGGCGGCGCATGGTCCGGAGTGTTTTGTCGATCCTTAGGACTGAGGCTGCCCCAGTTGAAAGTGCTCTCATCGGTGCTGAGGACGACACCGGTCGACGGCCCCGTGCCGTCCGCGTGGGCTCCGGGCTTTGCGTATCGGAAGCGCGCCGACGGAGGCTACACCGTCGCCCATGGTGACGTGACCGTGCCGGAGCTCGTGCCCGACAGTTTCCGCTTCTTCTTCGACTATCTGCCGATGCTGAAGATGGAATGGAAGAGCCTGCGGCCGCGGCTCAGCGAGCGTTTCATGGAGGAGTGGAACACTCCGAAGAGCTGGGCGCTCGACAAGGAGAGCCCCTTCGAGCGCATCCGCACCTTCGACCCCAAGCCGCTCCCACACGTGCTGGATGATGCGATGAAGCATCTGCGAGCAGCGTTCCCGCTGTTCGATTCAGTGAAGGTGGCCGACAGTTGGGCAGGCTATATCGATGCAATGCCCGATGCCGTGCCGGTTATCTCGCCCATCGACCAGATCCCCGGCTTCTTCGTCGCAACGGGCTTTTCGGGCCACGGCTTTGGGATCGGCCCGGGGGCGGGGAGGCTCATGGCGGACCTGGTCACCGGCTCCACGCCGATCGTGGATCCGACACCCTTCCGGTTCACGCGCTTTTCCGATGGGACAAAAATCGCGCCCTCGACCGGCGTTTAGACCTACCAGCCCTGGATGAGTCGCGGTGCACCGCTCTGGGCGCTCGCCGCACTGACTCTGAAGGCCTCCGGCACCGAATCATTGCCGTCGAAGAAAACGTACTTCTTGTCCTGCACTCCGACGACGGGCGGGTACTGATGCTTTTCGAAGAAGTCGTAGCCCTGCTTCAGGTTGGCCCAGAAGGGGTACCACTTGTTGGTCTTCCGGAACGCCATGTTGTCGGCGGTCATCTTGAAGGGATAGGCCGAGATCGGAAACTCACGTTGGCCCGCGATGAAGGCCTCTCGTGCCAGGGCAAAGATTTCTGACACCGCGTCGTCCGTCATGGCATAGCAACCGGCCGAGCGGCAGCCGCCATGGACCATGAGAGCAGTGCCCGTCCGGTCATTGGCTTTGTCGAAGGCATTGGGATAGCCGATGTTGAACGAAAGGTGATAGGCGCTCTTCGGATTCATCTGTGCCGGGGTGACCACATAGTAGCCCTCCGGCGCTTGCCGATCGCCTTCCTTCACCTTGGGTCCGAGGTCGCCCGACCAGTTGCAGACATTATAGGTCTTGAAGAAGGTGTAGGTGCCGGAGCCATTGGCCATCCACACCTCGAATTCGGATTCCTGCTTGAAGATCCGTACATACATCGCTGCACCGGGCTTCAAACCCTTGGCGGCGAGCAAGGCCCTGGCCTCTTCCGACAACGGCTTCATGGCCTTGTCGGGCTCCGTACTCATTTTGCACCCGGCGAAGGCGAGTCCGCCAAACACCAGGACCAGCATTTTCACTAACAAGCGTAACGTCACGGCGGCGAACACCCTTTTCCCCCGGCGGGGAGAGCCTGCGCGAAACCTATTATGAAAGCATTAACTTTGCGGAGGGCGAATGGCAATGCGATCCCACGTCCCACCGACAGCGAATGCTTCTGCTACAAGTTCCTGCCGATGGCCAGGAACTTCTCACGGCGCGCCCGGCGCAGTTCGTCGGGATTGAGGTGGCGCAGGCGCAGCAAGTTGGAGGAAATGGCCTCGCCGACCGCCGTCATCGCCTCGTCGGGTGAGCGATGAGCCCCCCCGACCGGCTCGTGAATGATGTCGTCGATCACGCCCAGCCGCTTCAAGTCGTCTGCTGTGATCTTCATCGCCGTTGCCGCATCCTTCGCGCGCGTCGAATCGCGCCATAGGATGGATGAAGCGCCTTCAGGGGAAATCACCGAATAGATCGCATGCTCGAGCATGAGCACGACATTGGCCGTCGCCAGGGCCACGGCGCCGCCGGACCCGCCTTCCCCGATGATGATGGAGATGAGGGGCACCCCGACCCGCAGGCAGCATTCGGTCGACCGGGCGATCGCTTCGGCTTGGCCCCGCTCTTCGGCGCCGATGCCGGGATAGGCGCCGGCGGTGTCGATGAAGCTGATGATGGGCAGGGAAAAGCGATCGGCCATTTCCATCAACCGAACGGCTTTGCGATACCCTTCCGGTCTGGCCATGCCGAAATTGTGATTGAGCCGTGAGGCCGTATCCGCGCCCTTCTCGTGACCGATGATGAGCACCGACTCGCCTTGGAAGCGAGCAGGACCGCCGATGATCGCGCGATCCTCGGAAAACTTGCGGTCGCCCGACAAGGGCGTGAAGTCAGTGAACAGGAAGCGGGCATAGTCGACGAAATGCGGCCGCTCGGGATGCCGCGCCACCTGCATCTTTTGCCAGGGCTGCAGACTGTCATAGATCTGCGTCAGGCTGCGGGAGACTTTTTGCTCGAGTTGCCGGACCTCTTCGTCCATCTGGATCGAATTGCCCTCGGCGCCGATCGCCTTCAATTCGGCGATCTTGCCTTCGAGCTCGGCGATCGAGCTTTCGAAGTCAAGAAAGGTTCGCATATTCTTCAGTGATCCTTGAGCGTCGCGCGTTTCTTCGAAGAAGCCTCTGCAAAGCGGCCGGACAGTGGCGGCCAAGCCTGCAGATGTCAACTCGGCAGCGGCGAATGGGCTAATGGGTGCTGCGACAGAACTTGTTTCAGCCGCTCCGCCAGCACGTGAGTATAGATCTGCGTGGTCGAAATGTCTGCATGCCCCAGCATTTGCTGTACGGCGCGGAGATCGGCGCCTCCGGCGAGCAGGTGGCTGGCAAAGGCATGGCGCAGGACATGGGGTGAAATCCTCGCGGGGTCGATGCCGGCGCGGGCTGCCAAGCCTTTCAATTCGAGGGCAAAATACTGCCGGGTCAGATATCCGCTGCTGCCTTGTGACGGAAACAGCCAGCCCTGATCCGGCGTTCCGTTCTTGCCCTGGCGCAGCAGGCCGATATAGGTCTGAAGCGCCTCTCTTGCCTTGGAATTCAGCGGCACCAGCCGCTCTCGCCCGCCCTTGCCGCGAATGGTGAGGAAGCGGTCGTCGGTCTGCACCGTCTTCAATGTGAGGCTGACGAGCTCCGAGACGCGCATGCCCGTGGCGTAAAGAAGCTCCATCAGGCAATTCATCCGCACGGCCCGGAACTGATCGGGCTTCAGCCGGGCCTGCGTCACTTCTTCGCGAGCCAATGCCAAGAGGCGATCGACCTCTTCGACCGAAAGGATCTTGGGCAACGGCCGCCGCGCTCCGGGGCTCTCGAGGACGCTGCTGGGATCGTCGTCGCGCAGACCCTCGGCATAGAGAAACTTGTGAAATTGACGCAGGGCCGAGAGCCGTCTCGAACTGGTTGCCGCAGACAGACCATTGGCCTCTAGGCTGGAAAGATAGGCGCGCAGGTCGTCACTGGTCGCGCGCCCGATGATCTGCTTGCGCTGCGTGAGAAACACCCGGTAATCGGAAAGATCCCGCTGATAGGCATCGAGCGTGTTGCGCGCCGCGCCGCGTTCCGCGCTGAGCATCTCGAGAAAACCCTCGATCAGGCGCCCATCGCGGGCGCCCTCAACGGAAGAGGCGTTCATTCGGGACGAGCTTTACGACCTCGCTCTGTTCGGGGCGCATTGTCGCCAGCGTATAGACCGCGCCATACGCGATTCCAGCCAAACATCCCAAGATCAATAAGAAGCGCAAACTGCCGGGCATGAACCTCACACTCCAATGTGCCCGAATTATACAGTGTATTTGTTAAGTTCGCATAGACAGACATAAACGCCTTGGCAACCCTGAGACATTCCGCACTGCGGAGGCCCTTGCCCTTTTCGATTTGGAACAGGCGGTTTACAACGGACGCGAGGGACGAGGTTTTCAAAGCGATGAGCGTCGCAGGCGTGGGGCAGGTCCCCAGAGATCATAATGGTGTGACCGAGGCGCTAGGGTCCCGCAGCATTGTGCTGATCGGGCTCATGGGTGCGGGCAAGACCACCGTGGGCCGCCGCCTTGCTCAGCGCTTGGGGCTGCCTTTCGTCGATGCGGATCAGGAAATCGAAGCCGCCGCCGGCAAGACCATTCCCGAGATCTTTGCCGATCATGGAGAGGCCTATTTCCGGGAGGGCGAACGTCGGGTCATCGGGCGCCTGATGCTCAGGGGTCCTCAGGTGCTGGCCACGGGCGGCGGTGCTTTCATGGATCCGGCGACGCGAGCCGCCATTGCAGAGCATGGCGTCCCCATCTGGCTCCGCGCTGACTTGCCGCTGCTAATGAAACGGGTTCGCCGGCGCTCCAACCGACCGTTGCTGAACAACGAAGACCCGGAAGGGGTCATGAAGCGCCTTATGGATGAGCGATATCCGGTTTATTCGCAGGCTCGCTTCGTCGTTGACAGCAGGGACGTGCCGCACGACCTGATCGTCAACGAAATTCTGCGGCTTCTGGCCGAGACGCAATCTTTTGAGAGTTAACCAATCCATGAACGCCGAAGCAGAGACGGGTCTCGTTTCGCCGACTGAGGTCGTCGGCGTCGAATTGGGCCGGCGTCGCTATGACATCCATATAGGATCCCACCTCCTGGAACGCGCCGGCGAACTGGTGGAGCCGATTCTCGCCCGTCCGCGGACTGCGATCGTGACGGACGAGACTGTGGCGGAGCTGCACCTTCGGCGCCTGCAGGAGGGGCTCAGCGCCCGTGGCATCGAGGCGAAGGCGATCGTCCTGCCGGCGGGAGAACGAAGCAAGAGCTTCGCCACCCTGGAGGTGCTGTGCGACGGACTGCTCCAGGCCGGGATCGAACGGCGGGACCATGTGATCGCCCTAGGCGGCGGCGTGATGGGCGATCTGGTCGGCTTCGCCGCGGCGATCCTGAGGCGGGGCGTGCGGTTCATTCAGATACCGACGACGCTCCTGGCGCAGGTCGATTCATCCGTTGGGGGCAAGACCGGCATCAACGCCAAAGCGGGCAAAAACCTCATCGGAGCATTTCATCAGCCGGATCTGGTCATCGCCGATACCAGCCTGCTTGACACCCTCCCGCCTCGTCAGTTTCGGGCAGGCTATGCGGAAGTCGTGAAATACGGTCTGCTCGGCGATCGCGGCTTCTATGATTGGCTCGATGCGCACCTGGAGAATATCGTCAATCAGGATGGAGCCGATCGCCTCCACGCCATTGCAACATGCTGCCGGGCGAAAGCGGAAATCGTGGTGGAGGATGAGTTTGAGACGGGACGTCGTGCCCTTCTGAACCTGGGCCACACCTTTGGCCACGCCCTGGAGGCGGCAACGGGCTATTCCGACCGGTTGATCCATGGTGAAGCGGTGGCAATCGGCACGGCCCAGGCCTTTCGCTTCTCGGAACGTCTGGGGCTCTGTGCAGGAGGAACGGCACTTCGCGTTGAAACGCATCTGCGAAGGGCGGGCCTCCCGATCGACGTTTCTGCGATTCCTGGTGATTTGCCGGGGGCAGGAGAGCTTGTTGAGATCATGCGCCAGGACAAGAAGGCGATCGCGGGAAAGCTCACCTTCATCCTCGTCCGTGGCATCGGTGAGGCTTTTGTCAGCCGCGACGTCGATGAAGGCGATGTGAGACGTTTTCTGGAGGAGGAATTGGCGGGGCGCCAATCAGCGAGAGGGTGAGGTTGCGACGCCTGGCCGAGCCGGCTTCCTCATTCCTCCCCGGGGACGCGTGCGGTAATCGCCAAAGCGTGTACCCGGTCTCGCAACTCTTCGGACAGAGCGCGATTGACCATGCGATGCCGCTCGATCGGCCGCTTGCCGACGAAGGCATCTGAGACGATTGAAACCCGAAAGTGAGTTTCGCCTCCCGGACGATGGCCCTGATGTCCAGCGTGCAGATCCGATTCGTCCAGGATTTCCAGCTGATTCGGACCGAACTCCCGCGTCAGTTTCTCTCTGATCGATGCTGCCACTCGGCCGGTTGCCGTCATATCGATGCCCACCTGCGTGAAGAAACCTATCGTAGAGGATGTAGGGGTTCTATGAGAGGCTTGTCCAGAGGGCTGATCGTCGCCTTGCAGCGCTCAATCCACATACCCATAATCGCCGGACCATGAAACTCGACTCGAAATATTTTGATCGCATTCGCGTAAAGCCGAACAAGGACCGCACCGCGCAG
Source organism: Rhodoligotrophos appendicifer (assembly GCF_007474605.1). NCBI lineage: Bacteria > Pseudomonadati > Pseudomonadota > Alphaproteobacteria > Hyphomicrobiales > Rhodoligotrophaceae > Rhodoligotrophos > Rhodoligotrophos appendicifer. The sequence continues at coordinate 760,193 of NZ_VHKL01000001.1, forward strand.
GCCAATGGGCCGCGTTGCGAATGGCCTGACTGTGGAGCTCCCGCGACCCATCCCGCCCCCAAGGGGCGCGGCAAGGATGGCGAGTACCATCAGTTCTGCTTTGACCATGTGCGGGAATACAATTCCTCCTATAATTATTTCAAAGGCATGCGCGACAACGAATTCATCGATTATCAGCGTGACGCCTTGCATGGCCACCGGCCCACTTGGAAGATCGGGTCCAACCCCTGGTCTTCACAGAAGGCCGAGCAGAGAGCCCGCCGTGCCGGCGGCTTTCGCTATAATCAGGAATTCTATGATCCCCATGAGGTGTTCGGCAGCGGCGCCGCCTACACGGCGGATCCTTCGCGCCCGACGCGTCAGGTCCGCAACGCCGAGCGGAAGGCTCTCGACGTGATGGGATTGGACGAGAATGTCACGGCCGAAGAGGTCAAGGCGCAGTTCAAATTGTTGGTGAAACGCCATCATCCGGACGCCAATGGCGGGAGTCGGGAGGGCGAGGACAAGCTTAGGGCGGTGATTAATGCCTACAACTATCTCAAATCTGCAGGATTTTGCTGAGACGGCGGCGGTTTGACGCTTGCGGGCGGTACCGTGGCCGGACTACACATCGTCATCCGAGAGTACCACCTTAGGTCTTGAACCCTCGCAGCCGCGCCAGACACCGGGTTGGGCGCAATCGAACGCTCAGGAAGGATTTCGATGAACCCTCAGGTAAATGGGGAAGTGGCCGGCACGCCAGACATGAAGGTTTCTGTCCGTCAGGTCTTTGGCTTGGACAGCGACTTGGAAGTGCCAGCCTTCTCACAGACCAGCGAGCATGTGCCTGATCTGGACGAGGACTACTTGTTCAATCGCGAGACCACGCTCGCGATCCTCGCCGGCTTTGCGCACAATCGTCGTGTGATGATTACGGGCTACCATGGGACGGGAAAATCCACCCATATCGAGCAGGTGGCGGCGCGGCTGAACTGGCCTTGCGTCCGCGTCAACCTCGACAGCCACATCAGCCGAATCGATCTTGTCGGGAAGGACGCCATCGTTCTGCGCGAGGGCAAGCAGGTGACGGAGTTCCGCGAGGGCATCCTGCCCTGGGCGCTGCAGACCAACACCGCTCTTGTCTTCGACGAGTATGATGCCGGCCGTCCGGACGTCATGTTCGTCATTCAGCGCGTGCTGGAAGTCTCCGGCAAGCTCACGCTTTTGGACCAAAACCGGGTGATCCGTCCGCATCCTTCGTTCCGGCTGTTCTCGACGGCGAATACCGTCGGTCTGGGCGATACATCGGGACTTTACCACGGCACCCAGCAGATCAATCAGGGCCAGATGGACCGCTGGAGCATCGTCACCACCTTGAACTACCTGCCGCTGGAGCAGGAGAATTCGATCGTGCTGTCGAAATGCAAGAGCCTGGACAATCCGCAGGGCCGTAAAGTTGTGACGGATATGGTGCGCCTGGCCGACATGACCCGCTCAGCCTTCATGAACGGTGATCTCTCAACCGTCATGAGCCCGCGCACGGTGATCACCTGGGCAGAGAACACCGAGATATTCCGTGATCGGGGCTTTGCCTTCCGGGTGACCTTCTTGAACAAATGCGACGAGCTCGAGCGCGGCTTGGTGGCTGAGTTCTACCAGCGATGCTTCGGCGAGGAGCTGCCGGAATCGACCGCGCATGTGGGACTCTCTTGATATCGGAGGTTTTCCGGTAAGACATGGCTACGGACAAGGAAGCACCCTCCGCCCCGTTTAAGCGCGCCCTCTCTCTGGCGATGCGAACCATTGCCCACGAGCCGGAACTCCAGGTCACCTTCGGTGGCGAGGCGCCGGGTCTTTCGGGCACGCGGGCTCGGCTTCCCCAAGTCGACCATGACCTCGATCCGGCCAATGTCGCGGTGACGCGTGGCGTTGCGGATTCATTTGCCTTGCGCCTCGCCAACCACAACAACGATGTCCACAGCCGCTATCGTCCCGAAGGACGCAATGCCCGTGCCGTGTTCGAGGCCGTGGAGCAGGCGCGCGTCGAGGCGATCGGAGCGCGGGACATGCGCGGCATGGCGGATAACCTCACCGCCATGCTGGATGACCGGTACCAGAGACGATCGGTCTCCCAGGTGCGCGACCGCAAGGAAGCACCCCTCGACGAAGCCGTGGGGCTCCTTGTGCGGGAGAGGCTCACAGGGGCCGAACCGCCCGACAATGCGCGTCTGCTGGTCGATCTCTGGCGCCCCTGGATCGAGGAGAAGGCGGGTGCGCGCCTTGATGGCCTCACCAATGCGCTGACCGATCAGACGGCCTTCGCGCGCCTGACCCGAGATATCATCGCTTCACTCGATATGGCCGACGAGCTCGGGCAGGATCCGGATGAGGGCGAGGAAAATTCCGAGGATGGAGAGACGGCCGAAGGCAGCGAGCCTGACCAGGGCCAGGAGAGTGACGGCGAGGAGTCGGAGGACTCCCAGAGTGACGATGTCCAGGACGCCCAGGGCGAGCTTGAGAGCAGTGATCAGCAGACGACCGACGCGGATGTCGAGGAGGTCCCGGAAGACGGTGAATCCGAAGAAGCTCCCGACGGCAGCGAGCCTTGGCGTCCTCAACTCCCCTTCTCCAGCGCGAACAACGAGGACTTCTACAAAGTCTTCACTCCGGCTTTCGACGAGGAAATAGCAGCGGAAGACCTGTGCGACGCCGACGAGCTCCAAAGGCTGCGCAACTATCTGGACAAGCAGCTGGCGCACCTCCAGGGCGTGGTCGCACGCTTGGCGAATCGACTGCAGCGTCGTCTCCTCGCCAAGCAGAACCGCTCCTGGGACTTTGACTTGGAGGAAGGCATTCTGGACGCTGCGCGCCTGTCGCGCGTGATGACCGATCCCATGCACCCCTTGTCGTTCAAGATGGAGCAGGACACGAATTTCCGTGACACGGTGGTGACGCTGCTGTTGGACAATTCCGGGTCCATGCGCGGCCGCCCGATCACGGTGGCGGCGACCTGCGCGGATATATTGGCGCGCACGTTGGAGCGGTGCGGCGTGAAGGTCGAGATCCTGGGCTTCACCACCCGGGCCTGGAAGGGCGGTCAGGCCCGCGAGCGGTGGCTCGCCTCGGGCAAGCCGGCAGTGCCGGGGCGACTGAACGATCTCCGACACATCATCTACAAATCGGCCGACATGCCCTGGCGTCGCGCCCGCCGTAACCTCGGCCTGATGATGCGCGAAGGGCTGCTGAAGGAGAACATCGACGGCGAAGCGCTGATCTGGGCGCATAACCGCTTGCTCGGCCGACGGGAGCAGCGACGCATCCTGATGGTGATCTCAGACGGCGCTCCGGTCGATGATTCCACCTTGTCGGTCAATCCGGGCAACTACCTGGAGCGGCACCTCCGGCAGGTCATCAACGACATCGAGACGCGTTCGCCGGTGGAGCTGATCGCCATCGGCATCGGCCATGACGTCACCCGCTACTATCGCCGGGCTGTGACCATCGTCGATGCCGAGGAGCTCGGAGGAGCCATGACGGACAAGTTGGCCGAGCTGTTCGATGACGACGCTCCCTTACCCCAGGGGCGTTCGATGCGGCCACGCAGGAAAAAAGTCGCGTGATGTCGTCGTCGCCGTTTTCGGTTCCGCTAAACTGAGGTTGTACCGCCTCGTCTTCTCAGCCTGTTGGGGTCCTATGCGCCGCCTGCTCGGGTCGTTTCTGCTCGTCGGACTTCTTCTGGTCTCTCTGAACGCACATTGGGCCTCCGGGCAGGAAACTGCCCCAGGTCCTATTGCCCTCAGTTTCAGGCCCATCGATTTCGTGGTGGGTGCCCCCGAGGAGACTCGTTTCGGCAAGCTGGAATGGCGTGGCGGTCTGCAGATCAGCAGCACTGATCCCCGCTTTGGCGGCTTTTCAAGTCTGGCCGTCTCAAGCGACGGCGACCGGCTCCTGTCCACCAGCGACCAGGGTTGGTGGCTGAAGCTCGGCCTGAAATATGATGCTGGAGGCAAGCTCGCCGGCGTTGAGAATGGCGAAATGGCCGCCATTTTGGACAAGGATGGCAACCCCTATCAACGTAAATATGAACGTGATACCGAAGCGATGACCCCCTTGTCCGACAAGGGCATTGATGGGCCCGTCGCAGTTGGTTTTGAAAGCAAGGTGCGTATCGATCGCTACGACATCGGCGCCGAAGGCTTTGCCGCTCGACCGCAGCCGGTCGATGTGACGATCCCGAAGATGATGAAGAACGGTCCGGGCAATGCCCAGCTGGAGGCGATGGCCCGCTTCCCCTCGGGAAAAATGGCCGACAAGCTGGTCGCCATCAGTGAGGCCAATCTCGACAAGGCCGGCAATATTAGAGCCTGGCTGTTGGACAAGCGGAAGTCTGTCGCCTTTGCGGTCGAGAGGCTCGAGACTTTCAAGATCACCGACGTGGCCGTGCTGCCGAACCAGGATCTGGTCACGGTCGAGCGGGATTTTTCGGCCACCGAGCGACGCCTCCGGATGGCCATCCGGCGCTTCTCCTCGTCTGATATCGCAGAGGGAAAGACGATCAAGGGCGAGATTCTGATGAAGGCGGAGTGGCCCCGCACCAGCATCGACAATATGGAGGCACTCGCCACCTATCGATCAGCCGATGGCGAGCAGCGCCTTCTCGTTATGTCGGATGACAACTACAATGGATTCCTGCAGCGAACGCTTCTTCTGCAGTTTGCTCTCAAAGATTGAGGCTAGGCGTTGCCGGTGCGGACGGCTTCGAGCGGAGGAATCAACCGCCGCAGCGCCGCGAAGGGGACGAGCAGGATGACGGCGACGAGCAGCTTCACCAACAGGTCGCCGAATGCCCATCCGACCCATATGGGGAGTTCAAGGCTTGCGGAGCCGATGCCATAAACCGCCAGGGGCAGGCCGGTCGCTGCGAACGCAAGTGAAAAGAAGATCACGGTATCGAGCAACGAGCCCATCACCGATGAAACCAGCGGTGGCTTCCACCAGGCCTCGCGCCGGAGCCGGTTGAACACCAGAACGTCCAGCAATTGCGCACAGAGAAACGCCGTGCCCGACGCCAGGGCGATCCGCGGCGTCGCCAGAAGGATCGACAGCAGCACGGCAAGGCCGAAGCCGACATAGACCACATGCCGCGCGCGCTCTGGGCCGAAGCGGCGGTTCGTCAGTTCAGTGACGAAAAAGCTCAGCGGATAGGTGAACGCGCCCCAGGTCAGAAGCTCGCCCAGCCCGAAAGGCGTGAACGGGTATTGGACCAGAACATTGGAGGCGGCGACGACGGCGACCATGGCCGCCACCGGAACAATCAGCTGGGTCGCGGATTGCCGTAAAGCGGCCATCGCTCCTGCCTCCCGAGGTCTGCCGTCAGGATGCTGGGGCAGCAGTCTCTGGCGTCGCAGCTGCAGTGGCCGCAGCCGCAGAGTCAGTCTTTTTCTTGATCTGACGCTTCAGCCGGCGTGCATGCAGCGACAGCTCGAGGTCGCGAGCCTTCAGCAGGAATGCATCCAGTCCGCCACGGTGTTCGACCGCCTTCAAGGCGCTCGCGCTGACCCGGAAGCGGTAGGACTGGTTCAGCTGCTCGCTCATCAGATGAACGCTGCACAGATTCGGGAGGAACCGGCGACGGCTCTTATTGTTGGCGTGACTGACATTGTTGCCACTCTGCACGCCTTTCCCGGTTAGTTCGCAACGGCGGGACATTACTCTGCTCCGGTTGTTCTGCAATGAAGAGCCGGTCCCAGAGGACAAACGAGCTCATGGCGCCCAAGGCGCCTGCCATAAGGATGCGATGCTATAAGGCGCGATCCCGGGCCAAGTCAAGTCGGCAGCCATATTCAGCCCGCATTCATGGGCTGAAATGAGAATGTGAAAGACAGGGGTGTGTCTTGACCTTCCGCTCCCTGGTTAGCACATGCGCTTGAGCAGAATGACAGTGATGGATGGACGATGAAGTTAGACCGCCCCACCGCACAGACCGGACGCGCTTTCAGCATCGCCATCGGCGGCCTGTTCTTGGGTATGCTGCCATTCGTGTCGATCGCCACAGCTGAGCCCTCGGAAAAGATTTCCCTGCGCTTTGACGTGATCTCCCGGAATACCACCGTCTACGATATCGGCATCGACTTCCAATTGTCTCCCACGCGCTACACCGCTGAAGCGACCGCCGGGACCACCGGCGTGATCGGCTTCTTCGTGGATGAACAGATGACCATGTCGGCACAGGGAGCCTTGGCCGACGCCACCGCCCGCCCGGCCCATTTCATCTACAATGAAAAATCGGGCAAGGAACTCGGGAGCGCAAAGCTCTCCTGGAGCGATGCGAGGATCGATGTCGATCGGAGCTTCAAGATCGATGAAGATCGTGCCCAGGACCTGGACGATGTGGTGACGCCCGCACTCGCAGATCCCCTCAGCGCGGTCCTGAGCGCGACGCTGACGGCGTCGGACTCGCCCTGCTCAGGCAGCCACAGGGTTTATAATGGCAGGGAAGTGTTCGACCTCGCTTTTTCCCATCTCGGCAAGACGACCTTCGAGGGGGATGACGGCGGCGTCTATCGAGGGCCAGTTCACAAATGTGAGGTCCAGTATCTTCCGGTTGCAGGGCTGTCCAAGAAGAAGATGAAGCGATACTCGGCCAATCCGCCGACCTACACCATCTGGTTTGCCGAAGTGCCGGTCCCTGCTCTGGGCCGCGACATTTTGCTTCCCGTCGCCGCCAGGGGAAAAATCAAGGACACCGACGTGAAGATCATCGCCCGGACGGCGAGCATCGATGGCCGGCCCCTGAACAGCCAATCTTTGGTCAGTCGGTGAGTGTCCCATTGTGAGGCAAATTCGTTAAAGTGAAGGAGCGTCAGCGGCGGTGCGTGCCGCGCCGTTCCCTTGCGGCATGGCACATCTAGCGGGCGGAGATCCTGATTTGCCGATATCTGGTAAAGAACAGATCCTGAATACCGAAGAATCGCCGATTCGGGCACCCTCTGTTCTGGTTTGTTTCGGTTTATTAAAACCGCTGTGGAAGCAGCCCTCTTGTGTTGAAACGAAGAATTAAGCCTATTGACTCTCTGTTAACCTTGGGGTTCCGGAATCGACATGAATCATGGCTGCTCCCATCCAGTGACTAGACTATCCAGATCAGCTGAATCGGCGGAAATCTCATGAATCTTCAAGTGAACAAATGAGGAAGATCGATGGAGTCACCGATTCGGACGAGTTTTGTTCTCACCGCGTTCCAAAGATGAAGATTGGAAGCCCGATCGTGCCCGCAGCGGCCTCTTCTCTCCCGCTCCATGGCGCACGGCCGCTGCAATGTGGACCGCTTTTCCGCAGAGGCTGCTTGCCCTTCAGGCTCTCTTGACCTTATCTGCCCGTGCATACGCTCACTCAAGATCCTTCCAAGGCTGAAGCAAAGCATCTGAAATGAAAACCATCACCGCGGTTCTCGGTCCCACGAATACAGGCAAGACCCATCTCGCCGTTGAGCGCATGCTGGGCTACGAGACCGGCATGATCGGCCTGCCCCTCCGGCTCCTGGCCCGCGAAGTTTATGACAAGGTTCGCGCCAAGGTCGGAGAACAGGCCGTTGCGCTGGTGACCGGGGAGGAGAAGATCGTCCCCAGCTCCCCTCGCTTCTGGGTGTGCACGGTGGAGGCCATGCCGCCCGAGCTTCAGGTTGACTTCCTGGCGATCGACGAGGTGCAGCTTGCCGCGGACCTCGACCGCGGCCACATCTTCACGGATCGGATCCTGCATCGCCGCGGCAGCCAGGAGACGATGCTCCTCGGCTCCAGCACGATGCGGCCGATGATCGAGCGCCTCCTGCCGGGCACGAATTACATCACCCGACCGCGCTTCTCTAAGTTGAGCTTCTCCGGCAGCAAAAAAATTACGCGCCTGCCGCCACGCAGCGCTGTGGTCGCGTTCTCGGCAGATCAGGTCTACAGCATCGCCGAACTGATCCGTCGGCAGCGGGGTGGCGCCGCCGTCGTTCTCGGTGCGCTGTCGCCTCGAACCCGCAATGCGCAGGTCGCCCTCTACGAATCCGGTGACGTCGACTTTCTCGTGGCCACCGATGCGATCGGCATGGGCCTCAATATGGATGTGGACCACATCGCCTTCGCTCAAGCGAGGAAGTTTGACGGGTTCAACTTCCGTGACCTGACGCCGGCGGAGCTTGCCCAGATCGCTGGCCGCGCGGGGCGGCACATGAATGATGGGACCTTTGGCGTCACAGGAGAGGTGGATCCCTTCTCCCGGGAGATCATCGATCGCATCGAGAATCACAATTTCGAGTCGATCAAATACATCCAGTGGCGCAATCGTGAGCTTGATTTCTCCACTGTGGAGTCCCTGATGCGAAGCCTTGCTGAGGCACCCTCCATCGCAGGGCTGATGCGGGCGCAGTCGGGTGCCGACCAGCTGGCCCTGGAACAGCTGGCCAACGACCCCGATGTCAGGAACGCGGCAAAGGGGAGGGAGGCGGTCACGAAGCTCTGGGAAGTCTGCCAGATCCCGGACTATCGCAACATCACCGGCAACGAACATGCAAATCTGGTGGGTCGGGTCTACGGCTTCCTGACCTCCGCCGAAGGCAAGATCCCTGCGGACTGGTTCGAGGGGCAGCTGAAGCAGGCCGACAATGTCGAGGGCGACATCGACACTCTCGCGACCCGGATCGCGCATGTGCGCACCTGGACCTTCATCGCCAATCGCAGCGATTGGCTGGAAGATGCCGATGGCTGGCGGGAAAAGGCTCGGGCCACCGAGGACCGGCTCTCGGATGCTCTCCACGAACGTCTCTCACAGCGGTTCATCGACCGCCGCACCAGCGTTCTGATGAAGCGGTTGAGGGAGAAGGATCGACTGGCCTCTTCGGTCGACACGGGCGGCGAGATCCTCGTCGAGGGTGTCTTCGTCGGACAGATCAAGGGTTTTCATTTCATTCCGGATACGAGCAGCGATGCCTCTGAAGGACGGACGTTGCGGGCTGCTTCCATGCAGGCCGTAGCCGCGGAGATTGCAGACCGTGCGAAGCAGCTCGTGGAAGACAGGGTCGAAGTCTTTGCTCTGGGACGGGAGGGCTCGATCCGCTGGCGCGATACCCGCATTGCCCGCCTCGTCGCCGGTCGCAGCGTTCTGAAGCCTCAGGTCGAACTGATCGCCGACGAGCAGCTCTCCGGTGCCGATCGGGAAGCCGTGCAGAAGCGGCTGGAGCAGTTCGTGGAATATCGCATCGGCGAGGTCTTGAAGCCGCTGGTGCAGCTGGAATCGGCTCAGGATCTGGAGGGGCTTGCCCGGGGGCTCGCCTTCCGCCTCGTGGAGCAGCTGGGCGTTCTGAGCCGGGAAGAGGTCAAGGACGACGTCAAGCAGCTCGACCAGGCCGCGCGGGCCGGACTGCGGAACTACGGTATTCGCTTCGGAGCCTTCAACATCTTCATGCCCCTGCTGCTGAAGCCGGCGGCGATGGAACTGAAGCTGCTCCTCTGGGCCTTGACGGAACAGCAGGCGGGGCGTCTCGACCTGGATAAATTGCCTGAGCCCCCCACCCAGGGCTTGACGTCGGTCGCCTTCGATCAATCGACGCCGAAGGGTTTCTACAGAGCCGTCGGCTTCCGGGTCTGCGGCACTCGTGCCGTTCGCATCGACATGCTGGAACGTCTCGCCGACGTGATCAGGCCGCGTGTGTTTTGGCGGCCCCAATTCGATGGCGACACGCGTCCCAACGGCTCGGTCGAAGGCGGCGGTTTCACCGTGGTCCCCGATATGATGTCGCTGGTCGGATGTTCCGGCGAGGAGTTTGCCAGCATTCTCCGGACGCTGGGGTTCCGATGTGAGAACCGGGTGATCGAACCATCGCCTCCGGAAGTGCCGGAAACAGCGGCATCGAGTGAGACACCTTTACCCGACGAAGCACCGGTGGCTGAGCAGTTCGGGAGCGAGGCGATCACTGAGGCGCCGGCAGAGCTCCTGGCGGAAGCACCGGCAGAGATCCTGGCGGAGAATGGGGAAGGTGCCGAGCCTTCCGCTGTCGAGGCCACTCCCAACGCTGCCCCGGAGCAGGGTGAGGCTGAGAATGCCGATGGTGAGACGAAGCCCGAGACGCCCGCTGCAGCGACGGCGATCGAGGGCGATGTGACCCCTTCGGCTGTCGAGGCCCATCAGGAACCGGAGGGGATCGAGTCGTCGCCCCCGGCAGCTGCCTCGGACGCAGGCGTCGTCGACCCCTCCGTAGACGCGCCGATCGATGTGCCAGCGAAGCCCCTGGAACCCACCGTCCTCGAGGTCTGGTGGCCAAAGGATGCGGGTCCGTTCAAGCGCGCGGAAGGCGGCGGCCGCAGGGACGCCAGGCGCCAGCAGCAGGAACGGCCTGGCGCGGAGAAGCGTGCGGGCGGTGCTCATCCCCGGCAGGAGGGTGACCGGCCCCGCGAAGCGCGAGGCCCGCGTCCGGAGCGAAACCGCAATGATCCGTCGCGGCATGAAAAGCCGAGGCATGAGGGAGGCCGGCCGGAGAAACCGCGACATGAAAGGCCGGACAAGCCGCGCCAAGACGAGCGCCACGCGGCCCGGCAGAGGCGCGAGGAGTCGGTTCGCGCGGATTCCCCGTTTGCAGTTTTGGGCGCCCTCAAAGCGGAGTTGCTGCAGAAGCGTAAGACCGGCCAATGATCCATGGGTCAGCGCATCGACAAATGGCTTGTCTATGCACGGATGGTCAAGACGCGGACCGCTGCGACGGAGCTGGTGGAGCGTGGGCGCGTCAGAGTGAATAGGGAGCGCGTGACGAAGACGAGCCAAATGGTCGGCGAGGGAGATGTGCTGACGCTCGCTTTTCCCCGCAATATCCGAATCATCAGAATTGTCGGCATCGGTGAACGTCGTGGACCCCCGAGTGAGGCCCAGCTTCTCTATGAGGATCTGACGCGGCCGGCCGCACCGGGCGAAGGGTGATGCCGCGTCTGGAGACGGGAGTTGCGCCTGACCGACGCAACGCTTTAAACATCCTTGCGCAGACTGCCGATCTCTGCCCTAAAGCAGGGAGATTCGCTTCTTGTTACCCAACTGGATTTAGGGACCTCCGGAGCCAAGGATGACTTACGTCGTCACCGACAACTGCATCAAATGCAAATACATGGATTGCGTGGAAGTCTGTCCTGTGGACTGCTTCTACGAGGGTGAGAACATGCTGGTGATCCACCCGGACGAATGTATCGATTGCGGGGTCTGTGAGCCGGAATGCCCGGCGGAGGCGATCAAGCCGGACACGGAGCCGGGACTGGAGAAGTGGCTCGGTGTAAACGCGGACTATGCGAGCAGATGGCCGAACATCACGGCAAAGAAGGACGCCCCGCCGGATGCGGCGGACTTTGACGGCGAGGCGGACAAGTTCGAGAAGTATTTTTCCGCGGAACCGGGAGAGGGTGACTGAACGCCGCAGGCTTTGTGCTTGAGCGATTGCGCCTGACGTTTTAACGGGTTTAGTACGGAACGAATCGGCCTGCACGGCCAAGCAGCAACCACTTTGGACCGCCAGGGCCGAAGGTTAACGCTGATTAAGGCATCATCGGGACGGGGCTTCAAATTGCCCCGCGATTATGCTATTGTTTTCAACAGTTAGACATTAACTACCCAGGAACACGCCGAGCTCTCCCCTGGCTCGGATTTTTTTCGCCACAGGCTTCGATCGGTTTCGTTGCACGACTACGGCGTAAAAGAGGACAGGTCAAGGAGGCGGGAGAGCGTTGACGGCCTTTATTCCTTCGCGCCGCGCGGGCGTGCGGGTTCGATGCGTTGTAGCAGCGAAAGGCTTGTTCTCGTCGGGCTACGTCGAAAGTCGCAGCGCGATAAGCATCTGGGTCCGCGAACGGTGTTCAGGGCGGCGGAGATGGTGGAGAGTATGGCAGCAACACAAAAAAAAGCGGGTCTTAAGTTCAAGACCAACGAATTTGTGGTCTATCCTGCGCATGGCGTAGGCAAGATCGTCGATATCGAGGAGCAAGAGATCGCCGGCGCGAAGCTCGAGCTCTACGTCATCGACTTCGATCGTGAGAAAATGCGTCTCCGCGTCCCCACGGGAAAATGCGAAGCCGTCGGCATGCGCAAGCTGTCGGATCAGGATAAGATCGAGCAGGCGCTGAAGACGTTGAAGGGCCGTGCCCGTGTTCGCCGCACGATGTGGAGCCGTCGCGCTCAGGAATACGAAGCAAAGATCAATTCTGGCGATATCATTGCTGTCGCCGAAGTCGTGCGCGACCTGTTCCGCTCCGACCGCCAGCCGGAGCAATCCTACAGCGAGCGTCAGCTTTACGAAGCAGCCTTGGATCGCATGGCCCGCGAAGTTGCCGCCGTTAAAGTTCTTGATGAACCCACCGCCGTTAAGGAAATCGAGAATTTGCTTCTGACGAGCCCGAAGCGCTTGAAGGGCACCGAAGCCGAGGTCGAAGCCGAAGGCGAGGCGGAAGACGCCACCGAGGAAGCGGCCTGACGGTTTCTTTACGGATTGGATGAAATTGAGCGCGGCATCGATGCCGCGCTCTTATTGTTTCGGGACGAACTCTACCTGCTCGGCGACGTCGACCGTGACCATGGGACCGTTTCTGCGCTCGATGAACCCGCGCACGCGGATCGGACGGCCCGCCAAGCTTTCCATGGTGAAACCCCGCCGCTCCAGATCCTCTCGAGCGTCCGCCGTGAGCGCTACGGTGAAGTCGGTCCGCCAGTCGTCACCGAAGTTGAGATAGGTGAGCCTCTTCGTGCTCGACACGTCGCGGATCGTACCCGCGACGATCTCATACCGGTCAAGTCGCTCGAGCAGGGCGCGTGTCCCCTCCGCTGATCGGGGTGCGAACTCGCTCAGCGCCCACAAGCCCTGACCGCGCGCCCGGGCATTGGCCTCTGCTGCGAGCAGCTCACCGACGCAGTCGGTCTGCCCCACAAGCGGCATCACGCGCACGAGCCCCTGCGCGACGAGCATTTTCTGGATCCAGGACCCATCCTCTGTCGCCACCTGCACGACCAGCCGGCCATGCCGATCCGGGGTCTTGGTCCCCGACAATGTCACCTTGGAGCCCACAAGACTATCCTGCAGCAGAGTGTCGGCGGCGCGCTCGATGGCACGGGCGCCTCGGCCGGGGGAGGGCCGCGCATGGGGAGGCTCGATGGCGGCCAGCCGCACGGTCCGGCCATCGGCGAGTGTGATCTGCTCCATCCCCCGGACTTTGGCGATGGTCGCGGTCTCGCGCGGCTGCCCGCACACCTCCTCCGCTTGCAGCACAGCATGGGCGCTCCCCAGCGACGTGCATGCGATCGAGGCCAGCATCAGTATCGGGCGGCGAAGCAAGTCCATCATGAGCCGGAATCTACAGAGAGGCACCGCTCTTGTCGTGCCCGATGCAAGCCACACGAAGGTTTTGCTCGATGATTTTTACAGGTATAAGCATTGCGGCTGGTCCCCGTAGCTCAGCAGGATAGAGCATCAGATTCCTAATCTGAGGGTCGCACGTTCGAATCGTGCCGGGGACGCCAAAAAAATCAGATAGTTAAGGGGTAGCTGGATCTGCCGAGAAAGCTCTCGGTCATCACTGGGTCATCATTGGCGCTTATCTGATACGCTTTCGGCTCTTTGAGAACGCTAATTCCTTCGCCGCTTTTGCTGACTTTTCGGCGACCAAGTTCCGGCCCTTGCTCCATGGCGGCGTGGTCGATTTCTTGCGCATCGTTCCGTCTTTCTTGGCCTGCCGCAAATAGCGCCGTAGACGCTTGAGCACGATCAAGGCGTCAGCGCCGACAGTTTCATTGATCTGGGGGATAGCGCCATATACCTGATCGCGGATCGGAGCCATACGCCTGATCCAGCCGATTGTATTTTCGACAAGCTTCAAATCGCCATCGGTACAGACCCGCTTGTCCATGCACCCGTAGACGCGATCGAGTCGATTCGCCAAATCTCTTTGATAGCCGCCGCCCATCTTCGCGATTAAGTTTGCGGCTTGATCTACCTTAGCGGCAAAGCCCTGCCGCGAATTAGGGATGGCCCTAACATAGGCTTTGTAAAGCTCAACTATTGCTTCGATTTCGCGTTGCGGGTCCTCCAGTGTCTCGATGTGGAGAAGCTGCGGCAATGCTTGATTGAAGGCGTCCTGTGCAGCGAGGAAGGGATCAACCGGCTTTATTTTTCGCGGCCTAGGCATCTGACGCCGGCTCGATGTTGCCGTAGTGGTAGAGTTCCTTGATTGCCTCGATGAGGATCTCTAGCTCGGTGACTGCGTCTTCGCCAACCGTTGTGAAGACAAAGGGCGCTGCTCTGAACATCTGATCACGCTGGCGCGCCGCCGGCTTGATCCGGTGAAGGATGTTCGAGAGGTCGACGTGTGTTCGCCGCTTCGGTTCGTTGCGGATTAGTCGTTGCGCAATGCGATCTATCTGAACAGCAGCGCTGCGGCAGACGGGCGAGGGCAGTGAAGAAACCAAACCTGCCGCGTGGATCAGCTTAAGGACTATTCCATCCGGGTATATGGGAGCAGCTCGAACCAAGGCCCGATGAGTGTCGTGTATACGCGTCTGTGCCGCCTTATGGAGCATGCCGGGTCCGCTGACCATTTCAGCAACGGCGGCCTCCCAATAGCCGCTCAAATCAACAACAGGATCACGGTGCATTTCATCCCCTCGTGTGGCTTGCAGGCAAAAGAAAAGCGCCCGGCTGTTAGCCGAGCGCCATGGAAGTAGCTTCGTTAGGCGACTGCTTCGCGCACGGGCGATACGAGTTTAAGCGCCGGGCGCCCCATGACGTCTAAAATGCTATGCAGACTGGGTGTGGTGGCGCGCGCAGTCTCTTGGAGATGGCTGAGCCCTTTAATCAAAGACCGAAGCTGCCAAGCAGTATCGAACGCCCCGTAATTGTCGCAGAAGGCTGCGGCCTGGGAAAATTGAAGAGACGCCAGAACCGGGTTGTCCCGAGGCAGCATTTCGCGGCAAGCTTCACACGCAGCGCTCACCCCGAGCCACACATCGAACCAGGGGTAGTTCTCTGCCCCATCAAAGGCCAGCCAAGCTTCTGCTTCGTCAAACAGGTCTGCGAGTAAGGCTTGCACACCGGCGATAGTGGTCGGCGGCGTCTTCAATATCTCATCTTCGAGAGCATTAGCGGCGTTGAGCAGCGCTTGGGCTGCGCGAGGCGCTTCAGCCTGGATGACCTCAGCCAGATCCGCCAGACGGTTAGATTCGGCCTTCAAAGTGTTGACTGCTTTCGTCATGTCCCACTCTCCCGCGGCTAGGTGAATACATGACAACGGTACACAATATAAAAGTGCTTGCAAGAGTATATTTTTGATATTACTTTTGAATAAATTATGTTTTTTACACCTGAAGATTACTGTCTTGTTTGTCGCAAATGTCTCCGCTTGATCAACAGAATTTATATTACATAAACGTGGTAATAACTTAAGTGTCGCACGCGTGCGACAATGAGGGCCCCACCCCCTGGGGCGGGGGCGGCGAGGGATACTGGGAAGACCTGCAGGCGCCTCGAGAAATTTTAGGTCAAACCAAAAATGTAATGGCGCTGGCGATATGCGCGAGCGGCCGAGGGAACCCTCTCGCCAAAGCTGCCCAAAGATGTCAACAATGTGTCCGCGACGGGGAGGATAAAAAAGATGCAAGCGATCGAGCAAGCCTCGATTGCCAAGCGCTGTGGCATTCAGTTCCGATCGGCGCCGCCGGTGACTTGAGCGAATGGGCAAATTAGCGAGTTGACCAATACATGTCACAAGATCACCTGGGAAAACTATAGCATCTCAGCGCCAAAAGAATTCCGGCCGATACGTTAAGGGCTAAACTTTGAGGCTGCGGTTAATCTCTAAGTGCTGCCGCTCCGCCTCAAGTTCACGATCTAAGCGCTTACGCTGGTCAACCTCCTTCTGCTGGGCTTCTCGCTCTAAACTATGCTTCAAGACCCTGGACGCCTGAGGTAGCCACACTTTGAAATGATCGATGACATCTTGAGCTCGATTTGCTTGCGTACCAACCATTACTTCGGTGCCATTGAATCGAAACGCCTGTGGATCCGCCCCAGGAACCGAAGAGTAGTGCCCCATATTATGCAGCGCATGGACCCAGTTTGAGTTTACTGGGCGGTCTAGGGTGAGGCGAAGTGTTCCTCTGTCAAAATTGGCCCCGATTAGCTGCGGAGGCTGATGCGCAAGGGGATCATCGACTTCGCCGGCTGGGATCACGACGTTCTTAAACTCACTGAGTTTTTGGAGTGATACCGCCTCGGCGCGATGCCTCTGTATTAACTGCTTTACAGAGACAATCGAGCCTGGGCGGGAGGCTGGATTCTGCTGTAGCATTTCGACGACAATCGGGTCTAGGAAGGTGAAATCGGCCGCCACTGAGGCGATCGTTCGATATGCAGTGCCGTGCGGGACACTCCCGGTAAACAGCTCATTCAAAATGAGACCTAACGCATAGATATCCGCAGGAGTACCCACGGTATGCCCGCCGGCGCGCTGCTCTGGTGCTGCGTACTGAAAATTAGCCAGCCTAGCGGTGGGGTGGGTTTGGACTAACGTGTGGAGCTGCTCCTCGGTAAATCTAGCAACTCCGAAATCGGCAACCGCCGCTCTGCTTTTATTACTATCAATCAGTACATTTTCCGGTTTCAGGTCACGGTGAGTGACTTGTTGAAGGTGGGCTGCTTCTACTCCATCAAGTATCTGGCTGAATAATTTCATCGCTTCATTTGGAGAAGGCGTCTGCTTAATCACGTCTCGCAAACTGCAAGAAAACCTTGGCATCACATAAAAGGGCCCCTTGATCGGGTCCGAGGTCGCCACCCCGTGATCGGTTACTGTCACAATGTTTGGATGCGAGTTGCGCTGAAGAAATGCTATTTCGTTCTTGAACCGGCGACGCTTGTCCCCACCTGGTGCCGTCAGTACCTTTACGGCGACGGGCTCACCGGCAGCGTCCAGTCCACCATAAACGCAGCCAGCCCCTCCTTGGCCGAGCTGCTCTATAAGCCGATAAGTATTGAACGTCGTTTCAATCTCGACCGGCTTCTTAAGTTTGCTCATGGTTGATCCGGAACCTGTTTCGTTCGCGCCCGCGTGCGGGTTAAGTTTGCTCTCACACTGTCGCGCCAGAATCGCCAGCGCTCAATGTGGCAGCTTTTACATTCGGCATTCAAGTTTGCGCGATGATTTCGTGGTCGTCGGCTATGAGCCAGGCGTTGGGGGTGCCGTGAACAAGCTCGAGTGGCCCGGCGGGACGAGGACGGCGTCCTGCACTATGCCGGCGGTGTCGGCAGCGGGCTGTCGGAACGCTTATCGAAGGGCCTGAAGGCGCGCCTGGACACGATTGCGATCGCCAAGCCGGTGATCAAGGGCTTGCGGGAGAAGGGGATCGTCTGGACTGAGCCGAAGGTAGTAGTCGAGGTGGAGTATCGAGGCCTTACAACGGCAGATCAGAAGCTGAGGCACCCAGCGTTCAAGGGCGTGCGGGAGGATAAGTAGAGTTGTCCCTCGAATCACCGAAAAGCTGCAGTAACCTACTGCGTTCGATGACGTGCAGGAGGAACTTGCGCGGGTGGAGTGAGGAGCCCCTTCCCTTGAGGTTCGAACACCACAATAACCTTCACCCCCACAAGGTGCTCGGCTATCGTTCGCTTCGCGAGTTCATCGGCGGTCCCACCCAGCCCCAATCGTGTCCGATCGGTCGGGGGGCAACAATAGATCTGGGCGTTGTCTGGCACATATACCGCATGCAAGGTTGAGAGTGATGACACGTCTCATTGTTTCGCTAGGAATTTCTGCCGCAATGCTGATTTCGGGAACTGCATTTTCATTCGCTTCAAAAGTCGATGACAACCCCCGTGCGTCAATAATCCAAGCAGGAGATTTCGCCGAACTGACGAGGAAGTGGTGTTCGGCAAACCCCGACGTCGAGCACATTCTGGTGCTCCCTGCCGCGATGTTCGTTGATAGCGAACAACTGACTTGTGATAGCGGACCGTACAAACTGTACCGATTAATCGAGCATGACGACCCGGATGATTTTGAGTATTTCTTGGACCCACCATTCGGTAACAAGACACGGTTAGGGTGTGATGGAAAAGCCGGTCGGGCGATGAAGACTGTAGCCCTGAATTGCCGGCCATTGCATCCAGTGCCGTAGACTTGACATCTTTCAAGCTGGAGAGTGGCGTGCCCGGGACGTATCACAGTCGCCGCGAAATACTGAAACGCCTGGCACTGCTCTCCGCAGGCCTCGCACCCGCAACGCTACCGTTCCGAAAACTACACGCGAGTGATCTCGTGGCCGGCTTCGTCTATGTCGGCCCTCGTCTCGATTGGGGATGGAATCAGTCGTTTGCGGCAGCGGCGGAGGCGCTCAGGGGCCTGCCAGGAATAACCGTTTACCAGGCTGGATATATTCCGGAGAGCACCGATTACGACAGCGGCAATGACAATGAGGAGACGAGGGCCTACGCAGCGGCCATAGAGGGACTGGCCGCTAATGGCGCGGGTCTGGTCGTCTCGACCTCATTCGGCCACGATCCATTTCTTTGGGCTGCAGCAAAGAGGCATCCCAACGTCATGTTCCGGCAGGCCTCGGCACTAGCCAATGAGGAGACCCCAGCGAATGTGGGCAGCCAGAATGCCCTCATCAATCAAGGGCACTATATCAATGGCGTAGCGGCCGGGCTGTGTACGACCTCCAACAGACTCGGCTTTGTCGCGGGCCTCCCCTTCCCACCCGTCCTGCTCAATGTAAATTCGTTTCTTCTCGGCTGCCGTCGCACAAATCCGAAGGCCACGGTGAGGGTCATCTTCACCGGCGGTTGGGAGGATGAAGCGCATGATGCGGCCGCGACAAATGCGTTGGTCGATGCCGGTTGCGACGTCATCACATGTCATCTCGATGCGCCTCGGGTTGCGATAGAAACGGCGGAGGGGCGCGGCGTAAAGAGCTGCGGTCATGCCTTCAACCAGAACGCGCTCGCTCCTAAGGGCTATATTACCGGCGCCGACTACAATTGGACCGGCTTGTTCGATGCGTTTGCAAAATCGGTGCGGCGCGGCGGCGCCCTGCCGAAATTCGTTACCGGCGGATACGATGAGGACCTCGTGCGCTCGAGCCCATTCGGTGAGGGAGCGACGCCGGAGGCCATCACTGCTGCAACGGCCGCGGTGCAGGACATGAAACGCGGCGAAGCTATCTTTGTCGGTCCGATTACTGACAACACCGGCAGACAGGTGATGCCGCCGGGAACGACTTTCGGTCCCTATGCCGACGAACTGCAGCGGACCGATTATCTGATCGATGGCGTTATCGGATCGCTCACATCTCCCGGATGACGCGATAATTATTTCCAAGCCCTACGATCTCGACCACCTCAGCAGGCTCCGTGACTGAGAAGTGTGAAGCGGATGCCGGGCGGGTCCCATTGGCCGACGGTATACCTTCCCAATCCGGACAATTTTTGCGAACGGACCGCGGACGGATTATCCTAAGCTGTGGACTGAGAAGCCATTCCGCCGCTCGTCGAACTTGACTTGGGGCGGCCATGTGTTCTTGCTTTGTTCTCATGAGCGAAGCAAACACCAAGACCCTCAAGGACGCCTACCGACTCGGTTGGACAGTGCATGTGAAGTGCGTCTTCGGCAAACGAGACGGGATGAAAAGCATCCGCGAATGCATTGACAACCAGCAGCTGGATTTGCGGTCCTTGATGTGGACGCGCGGTGCTGAGTTTCCCATCGACATGCTGGCGAGCCGGCTCAAATGTCCGTCTTGCGGGTCGCGGCGGGTTTTGGTGGTCTTTGGTCCGCGCGGCGGGACGGCGACAATGATGGCAGGGGAATGATTCCGCGGAGGGGGCGGGAGCATGCCGTGGCCGATGAAGGGAGAGATGATGGCCGGAGCACCCTAAAACCGTGAGGGCCTGGAACAAACGACTATGAAGTGCGTTGCGTTGTGCTGGCCCGACGCAGAGACAGCGTTCACGTATCGATATGGCCTCAAGATGACATTCCAAACTGTCGTCGCGGATCGGAGTATTCAATGTTTTTCACACGGTTCGCAATGTCACTCGCGCTGTTTGGCGCGTTGGGATTCGGTCCAGCTATGGCTTACTGCAACATTTCCGATGCTAAGCTTGAAGAAGCTATCTTGAAAAAGCCGGAGTTCCGGGATCCGGCGAACCGGCATCTTGTACGGGATCTCCGCACTTTGCGTGATGCCGCCTTTCTTTTGTGGTCGTATGGATTGGCGGACGATTGCGAGCGCTTGATCGGCAACATCCGGCAATTGATTGCGGCTCCTGCAATGGGGCAACTCGGTTCAACCGACGAAGACGAAGCCGATCAGCAAATTGCGGCAGGCGAACCGCAAAATCATAGTGGCGGCCAGACTCGAGGCAATCGTGGCGCAGCGAATGAACAACCGCTGATCGACATCAACGAGCTTGGTCCAGGGTTGCTGGTCGACGAAATAGTGGGGGCCGAAGTCCGCAGCTCCGATGACAAGATCGTCGGAGAGGTAAGGAACGTCGTCATTGGGACTAAGGACCGATGGGACTATGCCATTATCGCCTCGGGCGGTTTCTTCATTGCCGGAAAGGATAGCATCGTTGTTCCCCTCCGGTATTTACAGGTCAACCAGCAGCGAAACAGTTTCTTCCTGCGCATCTCAAGCGCCCAGGTAAAGACCGTTCCTCTCATGCCCGATCAGAACTATCTTTGGCTTAAGGACGAAGACTGGCGCGCAACGAATGACGCTATCTTCCGGAGCCTGGTTCCCGATCCGATCCGCTGAGGCCCTGCACGACAAGGACACGATAACAACCTCGAAGTCACCAGCCGTCACCGGCAACCGTGGGCTCGGGACCGCAAATCGTTGTCTCGTCCCGTTTACGAGCTTCTCGGAATTCCATGCCGGTGATCCTCACCACGGCTGAGGAGCGCGATGTCTGGATGCGGGCGGACTGGTCGGAGGCTTCCGCGCTGCAGCGGCCGCTGCGCGATGGGATGCTGCAGATCGTGGCGCGGGGCCGGAAGTTGGATGGAGTGGGTCTGTTGGAAGGTCCGAATGAGGCCGGATTGCTCCTCTAGAAACGGGAGCGCATGTTTATACAATGGTGACCAGGAAAAAAGCGACTAAGACCGTGGATCATATTCCTTTGGTCGTCGCGCCAGGACAAGACCAGTATCCGGATCAGTCACTGTTGAGTCAAACAGACATCTTTCTAAGTGAATAGGCTTAATGGACGCAAGCTTCTTATCGCCAACAAGCTTACCCATTTCTTTGCTATGGCCGGCGTTGGGGGGCGATATTATTTTCAAACTCTTGTCGGGAAAATCTTCCAAAAGCAGTCTCATGGCAGGAATTAAATCACTATCTCTGCTGACAATAAATGCTTCATCAAAATTGTTTTTATAAGCCTCTCTGATTAAAGTTAAAGCGATATTGACGTCTGTTTCCTTTTCCTCGTGACCGACGAATGTATTTCGGCAATTTTTACAATAAATATCCTTTTCCTTGAATCGGCCAAGAACGGGAATTACTTTTGCAACCTTAAGCGCTTCGACATACTGTTGATGTCGCGCATAGGGACCTGGAAGCCACGTAGCAAATGCCGAGAAATAGAACACCACTCGAAGCTCGTGCCGGGCTGGATCAACGAAAGTCTCCATGAGCTTCCAAAGATTGACCCATTTTAATTCTGGCCGACTGAGCTTAGCAATGGCGTGATAAAGATTGAAGCCGTCTATAAAGCACGCAATGCGCGTTCTTCTAGTCATCCGACCCCGGATATGGAAACCCCCGAGCCTTGGCCCGGGGGAGGCGCCTCAGCCGAGGCCAAGGCGGGATTACTAATGCCCTATATATGTGATTTTTGAAAGCTCGTAAAGGGAATCGTATTATCCCCTTAAAGATTCGCCGAAAGGTCAATCTTCTGATTCTATTTTGTCACAGCTTTTTAAGAGCTAGTGCGGTCACCTTGACACGCGAGAGTGCATTAGCGGCACGGGTCCATCCAAGCTGACGACGGACTCCTCTCAAGTTGCAAGCCACGATCCTCATTGGTGACAGCTAAAGCTTCATCGCGATTTTCCAGTCGATATCAAATCCGGCCGCTTCTAGCTCGCGGCAAAGCTTTGCTTTCCAACCGCCACCTGCGTCGAAATCCTCCCAAACCACGCCGGCGAAGTCACTTGGGAGGTCCATCTCTCCAGCCTTAAGTGTGAAAACTAGCGGGCGACCGAGCCTTCCCAAAAAGTAACCCAGTTCAAGAAGTACATTCTGACGGGGTCGAGAGGCAGGATTGAACCCCACCTTGCCTCCAAAGTCGTCTGGAGTTAGCAGAACGACAGCAAAGCCAACATCTTTATACCGCTCGATTTTTTCGATGATCGTAGAACCTTGATTTGCCTGTTCCATCAGGATGATTGCTTGGAAATGCAAACGTTCGAGCAATCGGGCAACTGCTTCACGAGGATGCCCGTCGTGTCCATGCACAATGAAAACTTTCCTGCTTCTCATCGTCTGTTCAGAAGCCGAGGTGTTATCAGCGGGGGCGGTGATAATGCGGTCGCTCACGCTTTCCATGGCCGCGTATAACAGCCGAAGAGACTGTTCTTTGCACTCGTTCAACGAAGACACAATCTCCTCGTGTGGCGTGGGGAAATTCACATTCGTTTGCCAAAGAAAATCAGTGGCAGCGCGGTAGCGAAGAAACTCTGGGGTGTCTTGTCCGAACACCTGGGCAAGACCGTCGTCTATGTAGGCCGAAAGGGCCTGAACTTCCGCCCAAGGATTTGTTCTTGAAATTTTCTCCGGATCGAAAGCTTTTACACGATCGTAACGGCGCCAGAGAATGTCCATTCCCGCCTTCCACCGATCCATAGACATGGCATATTCCAAACTGGGCAAATCAGTTGATGGTGAGCCGTGCCCGGCGGCACGGAAGACGAATCAAAGACATAACTTATTCTTCTTCTTCCCCGAAACGTCATTGAATTTCGACAGCCCTCGCCCCCGTTGCCTTGCCCTAACCCCAGATTTCTGCTATCATTCTCAACTTGGTCGTATCGAGAATTCGCCGCTCCCACCGCACTTTAGCCCTCTCGTGCGCACGACCATGTCCCAAGCTTCCAAGCGACTGATCTGCATTGCACGAGACCTCACCCGGGCCGCCGTTTGGCCGCCTTTTTGAAGGGTTTCGTCAATGCCTCGTATAATCGGCGGGTCGACGGCTCCGGCAGATTTCGGCAAGATGCTAGGGGACCTCGCCACAACTATGTACGGCGACACCGCGCGGACTGAGTTCAATAGACAGAGAATCTACGCAGCGCAGCGCGAGAACGTTGAAACCGACAACGCCGGCCGGATGCTGGCCGATCCGAACTTTAGTGATGCGGCGAGGCTGCAAGCCACGCTACATTTGGCGGGTAAGGAGCCGATCGACATCGGCAGAGCACTGCTCACCAAATTTGCCTACAAGCTGAAACCTAAGGATCCGATGCTTTCTCAGGCCTGGGTCGGCGCCGGCAACGATTACGGCTCGTCTCCCATGGGATTTGATGAGCAGATGGCTCAGAAGGACCGCTTCAAGAACATGAACATCGGCCAGCGCCGATGGGAGACCGAGCAGAACATAGGTCAGCAGCGGTATGAATTCGATCAGACGCCGGTCGAGGCACTCGTCGGCGGCCGGCCAGCATACGTTCCGCGGTCGGGTGCATTTGCACCAGAGGTAGCGCCCGTTCTCGCGGAAACGGAGATCAAGGCAGCACTCGCCGGCCGGTCCTTCGACAACGGCTTTGAAGGGCTGAACGCGCCACAGCAGCGTTACCTCGGTGTCGACGCCGACCTCGGCGACGACCCAGCCGCCGCCTTCGACACCTATCAGCGGCTCGCTGTCGAGCAAGGCATGGCGCCAAAGGCAGCGCGGCAGTACGCGCTCAGCCAGGCCAGCCGCCGCGGTAACGGGATGAGCGTTACGACCAGCCCTGACGGTGCCACAACAATCGAGATGGGTGGCACTCCGGGGCTTGAGCGTGGGGTCCGAGCGGACCTGCAGAAGGCTGACTTCGCCAATGCTCGGTTCAAAACCCTTCTGGAGAAGACCCGGGAAGCAGCGCTAAAAGACCCGAGCAACTTCGGCATAGTCGGCGTGGGAAAAGGCATTTTCCAGGACACGCGCGAGGTGCTGGGGACCGTTGCGAGGGAGGCGGGCTATCACGACCCCGAAGAGATGCTTGGTCAGATGCGGAACTCGGCTCTGCGCCAGGGCATCAATCCGGATCTGTTGCCGAGCGCATACGATAGCGACTTGCCCGCCCTGCAAACACTGTCCGACCTCCTGGTTTTCTCGGCGGCCGAGGCGCTCGCCGGTCAGAAGGGACGCGACGTCTCGAATGCTGATGTTGAACGCTTCCGCAGAATCGCCGGCGGAGCCGATGACTGGCTGATGAGCCAGACCAAATACCTCTCCAAATTGCAGACGCTCGGCGAAGCCCTGTCCGCAGCCCAGCAGCCCGTGGATCAATATCTAGGCCGTGCAGCGCCACCGCCGGCAGCGCCACCTCCAGCAGAGGCAGCCGCCGCGCCGAGCGTCGTCTACGAGTATGTGCCCGGCCAGGGCCTCAGGAGGAAACCATGATCGAGGTTCGCGGCCCCAATGGCCTTGTGGTTCAGTTTCCTGACGGCACTGATGAGGGCACCATCTCCAGCGCCATGGAGGGAGCGATCGCGCAGCACAGCGGCGCCGCCTCCATGCCAACCGCGCCGACCGCTGAAGTCGATGTACAATGGGCACCACAGCAGCCCGTGCCTGTGGAGGCAGACAACAATCCACTGATCGGCGGCTTCAACACGGTCAGCTCGCTTATGTCGGGTGTGCCTGTCGAGGCTCTCAACGCAGGCGCCGCCAGAACAGCGCGCCCGCTACAGATAGGAGCGCAGGCCGTCGGGCGTGGCGCGGCCGATCTTGTCAGCATGCCGTTTGATCTCTCAGCTGCCGCAATCAACACCGGTGTCGGTGCAGCCAACATGTTCGGCGCCGACCTGGAGCCGATCCGGCCGAACGTCAGCGGCACGCTGGCCGACCTTGCGTCAAGCGGCATGCGTGCCGCCGGGGTCGAACCTATAGATCCCGAAGACATGAGCTGGGCGGAGCGTACGGCTTACAACATCGGCCGCTTCGGCAGCCAGGCCGTGACGGGCGCGGGCGCCACAGTGCCGCTCGCCGTCGCCAGAGGCTCCACAATCGCCGGCGGTTCAGCCGTTCCAAACGTCGGGGACGCTATGCTGCGACCCTACTTTGACAACGCTGCACGGACTTTCGCAGGCGACGCGGCTGCCGGTATGGGCGCGGGCGCCGGTGTGACTGCGGCGCAGGCCGTAGCACCTGACAGCCCGCTTGCGGAAGGTGTCGGCGCGTTCGGCGGCGGCATGGCTGGCGCTGGCGCCGCGGGGCTTACCGGATGGCTTGGCAACTTGGTGGCCGGCATTGCGCGGCGCAGCGCGGACCCACACATCCCTATGGATGCGGAGAGCGGGCAACCTTACCGGCGGGGCGATGTGAACACGGCGGCGCAGTTGCTGCAGGACGCCACATCGAACCCCAGCGTCGCCGGCCAAAACATCCTCGAGAATGCCGGCTACTTCCGGAAGGCCGATCTCCCGATCCCGACCACAGGTCTCCTGGCCGACGACAAGGGCTTTGCCGCCGCGGAGGGTGCCGCTCGATCGGTCGACCCGGTTCCCTTCGCTGAACGTGATGCGCGCGTTCAGGCTGGCGCGAATGACCGCGTAGCCTCCCTCAGCAATCCTGCTGCGGATCCCATGGCGGCACGGCGCTTCGCCGAACAGACTGCGGCCGAGCGCATCGGTGCTGCAGAGGCAGGCGAGCTGACCGCGCGTGATGCATCGGAGTTCGCCGCTCGCGCCGAGCGTGATCTTGGCGCGCCGCTCCAGCCGATCGCCAACGCGGAATCCCGGGCGAACGCCAGCGGCGCGCTGGACGAGGCATTGGTCGATCAGACCTATCGCCCCATGCGGGCCCAGAAGAACGAGCTCTACAACGCGATCGATCCGGAGGGCTCGGTCCAGCGCTCCACTCAGCCGCTGGTCGAGGCCGTGCAGACGGTGCGTCAGGCTGAGGCGGGGCTTCCGCCAAGCATGCGCACGAACAGCGCCATCCTGAACGACATTGCGCGCCTCGTGGATGAGGAAGGCAACGCGGCGCAGATGAGCTTCGCCGACATGCAGTCCATGCGCCAGCGGCTCTCGCAGGAGGCCCAGGTGGCGCGTATGGCGCAGCAGTTCTCCCTGGCCGACGCCTATGACGGCGTCCGGGCAGCGATCGGGCAGGATGCTCGCCGGCTTGCTGAGGAAGGTACGGAGGCTGGAGCGCGCGCCAGGGAGGCGAACCGCTTCTATGCCGAGGATTACGCCCCACTGTTCCGCGCCGGCCCTGGCGACCCCGCTGAGCAACTCACGCGAGGCATCGAGCGCGATCCTACACGGTCGACCACACCGCCGTCGCAGACTGCGCGGCTGTTCCTGTCGCAGCCGGAAAAGGTCGAGAGCCTGCAGCGTGTGTTGCAGGCGTCGCCTTCGAAGGCTGTCGGCGAAAAGGCTGTGGGGGATTATCTCCGATCGGAGTTCGCCACACAGTCGGTCAACGCCGACGGTTCGCTGCACAGGGGCCGAGCGGGCAAGTGGCTGAATGACAACGCGTCGGTGCTCGAGCGCTTCCCCGCTGCGCAACAGGAGCTCCGCGCGATCTTCGATGAGGCCGGCAAGCGTGGCGCCACGGCGCAACAGACGCGGGAACAGCTCGAGCAAGCCCGCAAGGCGGTCCGCGCTACAGAGCGCGAGATCGAACAGGGCGCGGCTGGCCTGCTGATCGGCAATGATCCGGCGAAGGTCGCTGCGAAGGCGCTGCGGGATAACCTTCGCGATCGTGCCGAGGTGATGCGCGAGGTCGGTGCTCTCGTGAAGACCGATCCTGTTGCACGAGCGGGCTGGAAGCAGGCTGTCGCCGAGGCCGTCATCAGCAAGGTGACCAGTGCCACAAAGACCAGCGGCAGCGAGGGCTTCGATGTCACTTACCGGCGACTCGCATCCGAATTCAAGGACAGTGAGAAAGCGCTCGCTGAGGTGTTCGACCCCGAAGAAATGAACACGCTACGGCAGTCGCACAAGCTGCTCGAGACATTCGAGAAGATGCCGAAATCCAGAGGCCGAGCTTTGACCGCAGAGAAGAAGGACAGCCTCGCAATGAAGCTGTTCGAGCTCGGCTCAAAAGGTATGTACGGCGTCCTAAAGGGCGGCGGCATTACCCGAACGGCGAAGATCGCCCTCTCTGTGATGCCAAACAAGCGGCAGCGCGTCGATGATCTGATGACGCTGGCGTTCTTCGATCCGGAGGTGGCGACTTACCTGTTGGGCAAGCAGATGCCAAAGGCCGGCAAGACTTCCAACCCGTGGATCCGGCGCTTCCTGGCGGCTGCTGCGGCGTCGCGGGAAGAGGATAACGGCGAGGAAGAAGTGGGGCTGGATTCGCTTGAAATCACGACCCGGGCGGCAGGAGAACGGAGGGAGGTCCCCTGAAGGATGGGGCCATTTTCAAGCCAAGCCCAGCCCAG
Source organism: Rhodoligotrophos appendicifer (assembly GCF_007474605.1). Classification (NCBI taxonomy): domain Bacteria; kingdom Pseudomonadati; phylum Pseudomonadota; class Alphaproteobacteria; order Hyphomicrobiales; family Rhodoligotrophaceae; genus Rhodoligotrophos; species Rhodoligotrophos appendicifer. Next base: position 787,831 of record NZ_VHKL01000001.1, read on the forward strand.
CTATGTGTCGCTAGGCGTAGTCGAGGTGCTTGCACTGAGCGAAGCGAATCGATCATCGTAGTCGCGTAGGCGCGATACTGCCTGAAGCCGCAGCTCTCCGGTCCAGCAGTGGTTCAAGAGCTGCTGAGTATCAACAGAAAGCTTTCGCGCCTGCCATACCGAGACCCAGCGCAACTGCGCCTTCAGTGAAGGCCCCGGGGTTTTCAGTGACCATGCCCATGGTCATCAGTCCTGCGCCGCCCGCGATTGCGATTTTTGCCCCTAAACAGCCTAGAGAGCTGTTAGCCAAGATCATCGGTTCATCGATACCCAGATCTTGTCCCGCGGAAACACTCCTCCAGTTCTGCGACAGCTCACTCCGAAGCATCGGAAGAACGCCGCCTTTGGTGCGTTCACTGTTGCGAAAAGCATCCAAAACACTCGCGTCCGTTATGCCTGCCTCATCAATGGCGCGCTGTAAGCCCGCTTCTCCCACAAACTCGACCGCCTCTAGGAGAAAGGTGACGTTACCATCGAGCCGCCGCAAAGCATCGCTAACATTCTTTGGTGGGTTTTGCCGAGCGCCGGCCTGTGTCGAGCCTGGCAGTGATGCCACCGCTTTCTGAAACTCAAGTATGGCTTGTGAGTCGGCAATGGCCTCACGGAGGCGCGATATATCGAGCTCGGCTCTTTCACCCATTTTGTCCCCCGACATGCTCTGAACCTCTTTTTCATCAACTCTTATCAAGTCGAAGCGAAACCTCGGACCTATTTGAAGGCGGGTCAAGCTAACAACTGCTGCGGGAACCGGTCCGAAAAGACCGCTTATGGAAACTATTTCACAGGAGCCAGCGCCAATTGATCACGGAGCAAGTAGCCGTGACATCGTAATCGTCTCCCCGTCTGGTCATCGCACTGAGGTCGTCCTCTGCACAGTGCTGATCTGTCCGATCCTGCGGAAAGCGCCGCGTAAGAAGATCCACTAAGCTTAACGGATCCCCGACGTGGAGGCGGCCAACCTGGGCAATGTTTGGCGAATGCTCACAGGGGGCTTGAGTCCGGCGGGGCCCATGGGCAATTTGCACACCGCCGCGGTCGCGTTACCCTTACGGTGCCGGCCATCGCCCAAATCCCCGAAGCAGGTTCGTACTTTTTTCTACGAAGCGAAGAGTCAACGGTGCAATGGATCGAGATGACAGTCACCCTGGAAGAAATTGAAGCTGCACATTCGCGAATAGCGGGCAAAATCGAGCAGACCTCAATTGTCGCCTCCGCCTCTTTGACGGACAGCGAAGGCTCTCCGGTCCATCTGAAGCTCGAGCATCGGCAGGTCACCGGTAGCTTCAAGCTCAGAGGGGCTACGAATGCCATCACCCTCCTGACCCCCGAGGAGCGGCGCCGGGGCGTCGTAACCATGTCGACCGGCAATCACGGTAAGGCCTTAGCCTTCGCAGCATGCAGGGAGGGCATCCGGACAATAATCTGCATGTCCAGCATGGTACCTTCCAACAAAGTTGAGGCTATCAGAAGTACCGGCGCGGAGGTGCGCATCATCGGCGCGAGCCAAGACGAGGCGGAGGACGAGGTATACCGGCTCGTCGAAGCCGAGGGAGTAAGGCTTATTTCGCCGTTCGACGATGCTGCTGTGATCGCTGGTCAAGGCACGATTGGGCTGGAGATTGCACACGCTATTCCGAGGTCACCGCTCGTGCTCGTTCCGCTGTCGGGCGGAGGACTCGCGGCAGGCACCGCGATCGCTTTGAAAGCTTCGGATCCATCGGCCCGCGTCGTTGGTGTGTCGATGGAACGTGGCGCTGCGATGAAGGCGAGCCTCGACGCGGGAAAGCCTGTTCGTGTGGAAGAGCTTCCCTCGCTCGCTGACGCGCTTGGCGGTGGGATCGGTCTCGGGAACCGGCTGACCTTTCAACTCTGCAAGGATCTCCTGGATGATGTCATGCTGGTGACAGAAGACGAGATCGCCGGCGCCATAAGCCACATTTATCGCGTGGAGAGGGAAGTGGTCGAAGGCGCCGGCGCCGTGGGAGTGGCTGCTTTGCTATCCGGCAAGGTTAAGCCTGATGGACCGGTCGTTGCGGTCCTGTCCGGCCGTAACATCGACATGGCTTCGCATAACAGGATTGTGGGCTTACATCGCACACCAACCGAGGGGCCTCCTCGACTGGTCTACCCGCTCTAGTGTCGCATCGCCTTTGCTCTTACAGGCTGTTTCCGGCCGGCTCCGGGATCTTTGCCACCGTGATCATCGTCTCGGCGAAGGGGCTTCTGAAGCGAAGCTTCAGGCTGAATCTTAAGACGAAGCGCGGACCCTCCGAGGCAAATCTTTCATTGATGTCATCACCTGATAACCCCATGCAGGATCCAGATTTTCATCAACGATCCCCCGTAAAGTTTTCAGCTGTTGCTCGTTGAAATAATCGACATATCCATGCACTTTGCCCCGGCGGACTTTGAAGGAGCGTGGATCGGAAGGATCAGTCGGACGTAGACCTGAGTTTTGATAATAATGATCGCGTTCCAGCCGCTGTAGATTTTCGAAGGCGCAAAAGTCGACAGCTTCTCGGATTTGTTCGGCAGTAAAACTCTCGCCAAGGAAGCGGCTGATCCTGCCCAATTCCAGCTCCGACGACTCCCTCATCTCCTCATACTTTACGAGCATCATTCCAGGCAATTGATGGGTCGCATAAAGCCAATGGTTCATGTAGGCGATAATCGTGTTGATCCCGAAGCCAGGCTGAGTGGCAAACGTGAAAAGGTCTTTCCCTTCAGATAAGTTTTCGCGCCTGCCTGGACCACGCATTGTGATCTGATGATATTGCGACACGGCGACGTCCAGCGGGTGGCGGCCAAGAAACAGTACGCGCGACTTCCGGTACCGGCTCTTATCGGCCTGAAGTGCCGCTACGCCGCCCAAGGGCAAACAATCATGGCTGAAATAGATATTCGGAATCCGCGGGTTTAGGAGGTGTAAATCGCTGTATCCAATCAGAAGACCATCTGGCAGGTCGTAAGTTACCTGATAGAGGCGAGTGAGCATGGCCCGCAGCCATGTTCGACCAGACTTTGGAAATGAGACGACAACGAAATCTGCGCTCTTGACGCGCTGTCTGTCTTGAAGCACCTCCCGAAACTGCTTTCGAGCCTTCGGAGAATTTATCAGCTTTGGGATTAGCCTGAACGCCGGGTGCATTTTTCCCCCTACAGAAACATTAGTTTAGCCGGTGCAGTCGAGAGGCCGAAGCCGAGATTTCTCAGTCCCCTTTGTCTCGCTTTAATGACATCTCACTCTAACCACTCTGATCATTGTCGGTGCCACATTTGGCCCGAGTTTCCGCAACGCTGAGCTCGCAAGAACTTGGTCCTCCCGATAGAGAGCAGCGCAGCTCACGGAACAAGGTAATTGGTCTTGTTGGGAAGTTTGACGAGGCTTGCAAGACCCGGCATACAGAGGCTGTATGGCGTTTTTCATTGCACATACGTCGCCTCCATTAAACCGTATCTGGCATAGGTTGAGCAGCCACGTATGATTATTGCTTATGCCATTTGCGAGGGCGTTCTGCAGCAGCTGGACCTTATTGATGGTCGAATTCCGGAGGCCGCTCTTTGGCTGGACCTTTTCGAGCCTACTCCCGAGGAGGAGCAACTCGTAGAAGCCTCGTTGCAGCTCGATGTGCCCACCTTAGACGAGATGCGTGAGATCGAGGAATCGGCCAGGCTTTATCAAGACGATCAAACGTTATTTATGGTCGCAAGCATTGTGACGGGAATTTCCGAACGGCGGCCCGTCATCAGCGAGGTGACGTTTGTTCTGACTCGCGAACATCTTGTAACCGTTCGGTATGCAGATCCGCTTCCCTTTAGAACCTTTGACTCCAAGTGCAAGAGAGAGCCACTGGCACATACCTCAAGTGATGCCATCTTCGCCTCCTTATTGGAGCACCTGACAAATCGCATCGCGGACGTTCTCGAAAAGGTTGAAGCGACCCTTACTCATTTATCGCGAGAGATCTTCGAGGAGGACGCTGATCAGTTGCCTTCGAAAAATTCGGCTCGGGCTGATCTTCAGAAGGTGATTAAGCAGCTAGGGCGAACCAGTACTCTTACAATGAAACTGCGGGAAAGCCTCTTGAGCTTAAACAGGATCATCCCTTATGCGCGAAGTGGAGCGAAAGATTGGCTGACGGGAAAGGCAGGGGCAATCCTTGATACCGTGGAGCGGGATGTTCGCTCACTGACTGAGTTTCAGGATCACGTCGCCGGGGAAATAAGCTTTTTGCTCGAAGCAACGTTGGGCCTCATTAACATAGAGCAGAACAGGATCATCAAGGTGTTCTCAATTGCCGCTGTCCTGTTCTTGCCGCCGACGCTGGTGGCGACCGCCTACGGGATGAATTTTGATCACATGCCGGAGCTGCACTGGACGTTCGGATATCCCTTTGCCTTGCTTATTATGATCTTGTCGGCAACGCTTCCCTATTATCTATTTAAGCGCAATAAGTGGCTATGATGTTTAAGGCGGACAACGCTGCGAACAGCCTCAAAGGGGACTAAGAGGCCTCACGGTCTTGTCTGTCAGCCTCAGCGTGATTTGCTTTGACTGCAGCATTGGTGCGCGCGATTGTCTCGGGCGTGTTCCTTTTGCTGCGCCACTGCTGGGTCCCATAGCTAATGGCGCCTGCGAGATTGGGCGGCGTACTCTGGTCGCTTGTGACGGTGATTGGCGTGATCGTGCCGGCATCGGATATCCGCCCAGTTGGCTGGAGCCCCTTAAGATCACGCGGGGCGTGAAGATCACGCGGAGCTAGAACGATATCTTAGCCCCTGGGACCACATTCGTTCTACATGCCTGCCTGCTGGACGAGGCCGAGCGCATCGGCGTGCTGGTCGGCGGCACCTATGCGATGACAGAAACCGGCTCCGAACTGCTCTCGGCCGCCGGTGATGTGGACCTCTGCTGAGAGCCTCTGACGGAGGCCGCGTGCTTCACCATCGGATATAGCCGTAATCTGACAACCGTATCCAATGCATCAACACTATTCGCCATCACGCCGACCCGCCAAAAGCATCGGGTGTGTAAACTCGTTTTAAAAAGGATATGCTGGCTTTCCAGCGGTTGTAATAAGCTTCGCTGTTAGGCCTCTCGGGACTACTCGGCGATGCAACAGATTGTCCGCGCCCCCAATTACCCCCGACCAAACGTGAGAGAGATTGAATGACCGACGAATATGCGAATGGCTGGTTTCAGAGTCAATCTGTGGGCGACGGAATTACTTTGATTCGAGAGACTAAAATAAAGCCCCAGTATCGTGCGAATATTTGGTTTGTTCGGGGGAAAGATCGAAACATGATCGTTGATACCGGTTTTGGTTTAGTTAGCCTGCTAAAAAACATCAATTTTCTGTCTGAAAAGCCCATTTTGGCTGTGGCTACCCATAGTCACTGCGATCATATCGGTGGTCATTACGAGTTTTCTCACTCCGAGATTCATGAAGCTGAAGCTGATATTCTTGAGCGTCCTACCAACAGCAATACTGTTGCTCAAGGCTATGTAAGCCGTGAAATGTATGTGGACGATAAAGATCGTGAGCTTTTTAATCTGGATGCCTACTTCATCCACGGTACGCATCCGAAGCGATTGCTGGCTGAGGGAGACCTGATCGACCTCGGGGATCGAACCTTCGAAATCTTGCATCTGCCGGGTCACTCTCCAGGAGGGATCGGCTTGTTTGAACGAGCGACCGGAATTTTATTTTCCGGTGACATGGTGCACAATGGCGAGACTGGTATCGGTCGCTATATGCTCTATCACTCTGATCTTGACGACTGGCTCACAAGCGTCGAGCGGCTGCAACAGCTGCCGGTGAAAAAGGTTCACGCTGGCCATTACGACAGCTTTGACGGCGACCGCTATTCTGAGATTCTCGATGAGTATCTGGAGCGCCGCAGGACACCGAACTTTCCGCTGGTGCTTAACTCGTACGACGTCGGCGAAAAGAAGTAATCAGGCTTCAAGAACCGCCTTCAGAAATACCTGTGTCCGCTCATTCTTCGGATTTCCGAGAACACTTTCCGGCGGACCCTCTTCAAGAATGCGTCCATCGTCGAAAAAGCAAACCCGATCCGCGATTTCTTTAGCGAAGCCCATCTGATGAGTTACTAGGATCATAGCAACAGAATGCTCGGCGGCAAGCTTTCGAATGACCTCCAGAACTTCCCCGACCACTTCTGGATCGAGTGCGCTGGTCACCTCGTCGAACAACATGATTTTCGGCCGCATCGCTAGTGCTCGGGCAATCGCCACCCGCTGCTGCTGACCGCCGGAAAGTTGGGCCGGGTATGCTTTTAGCTTATCAGCCAGGCCCACACTGGCTAGAAGCTCGGTCGCTCGCACTCTAGAAGCGTCGCGAGATAATTTGCCCACTAGGTGAGGCGCCAATGCCACATTCTCCAGAGCAGTTTTGTGCGGGAACAGATTAAATTGTTGAAACACCATACCTATTCGAGAACGGATAGCGCGAACAGTTGCCGCCTCTGCTCGTTTTACTCCGCCTTTCGATGATGGTTCCCAAAGGTTTACACCCTCGATCTCGACAAGCCCTTCGTCCACATCCTCTAAGGTCATTAGCACCCGCAGAAGTGTGGATTTGCCCGATCCACTCCGCCCGATAATGGCAACCTTTTCGTTGTCCGCTAAATCGAAATTGAGTTTGTCCAGAACTACGTGCGCTCCGTATCTCTTCGACAATCCGCGGCACTTAACGAGCAATGACATATGCCTGAAGCCCCCTTTTTCCAATCCGAGCTTCTATTGCGCGTATGATCATCGCTGAAATCACTGACATGGCGAGAAAGAGCACGCCGATGATCGTAATTGGCTCAAGGTACCGGAAAGATTCTGAGCCGATGATCTTGGCAGTCATCATGAGTTCCATGACTGTAATTGCCGAAAGGAGGGGCGTCTCCTTGAACATTGCGATTAAATAATTCCCTAAAGGCGCGACGATCGGAGGGAGCGCCTGGGGGATGATGACATAGCGATATGCATTCCACCGGGATAAATTCAAAGAAACTGCCGCGTCCCATTGCCCTTTACCGATGCTCTCAAGGCCGGCTCGGTAAACTTCGGCGGTGTAGCAGGCATAGTGAACACCTAATGCGAAAATGCCGGTAGTTAGTGCCGAAAGTGCGATGCCGTATTCTGGTAAAACAAAATAAAGAAAGTAGAGTTGAACAAGAAGTGGCGTACTGCGCACGAAGCTAATGAAGACTGTAACTGGCCATGCAATTATCCGCCAGGAGGAGCGGCGGGCAAGCGCAAACGCGAGCCCCAATACCAGCGCCAGCAGGAACCCGGCAACGGCAGCTTCGACTGCCACCACTGCTGCTTGGGCTAGCAAGGGAAATACCTTCAGAGCGTACGTCCAGTTGAACATCAGCGTGCAATGCCCGGTTCAATGCCGACGTTAAATCGCCGTTCAAGGAGGCGCATGAAGCCATTGATTATCATAGAGAGAATAAAATAAAGCACTAGTACACTGGTGAATATAGGCACCACCCTTAATGTCACTGCATTGATAGATGCAGCCTGAAAAGTTAGATCCTGAAGGGTAATCAAAGAAACCAAGGAGCTAATCTTGAGAAGCTCAATGAAGAGGTTGCCAAAAGAAGGAAGCATAATTCTTACAGCTTGAGGCATGACAACATGCCATATCATCTGCGCCGAAGAGAGGTTAAGTGCTGCAGCACTTTCAATCTGGGCTTTGGGGACAGCCAAGATACCTGCCCGAACGACTTCAGCGCCATAAGCGCCGACACACAGCCCCAGGCCTCCGATGCCTGCAATCATTGGAGAGAGCGTGACGCCAAAGAATGGTAGGACAAAAAACAGCCAGAATAATTGAACGAGCGCTGATGTTCCTCGAAAGAACTCAATATAGCATACTGAAAGGACGCGTACCGTCCGGAATCGAGATAATCTGCCTAATCCAGCAGTGAATGCCATGAGCAAAGCGACAACCGCCGCTCCCAGGGTTACTTGAATGGTTACCGCCAAACCATCAAGCAACTGCCAAGAGTTTTCGAAAATTACGTCCACTATCAATACGCGAGGTGAGCGTCAGCCGACGCGGTCAACGGGCTGCCAAACCATTTCATGCTGCTCCCCGAGGCCCTCACGGCTTGCAAAGCTGTTCAAGAGATTTCACCCCCATAGCAGGGCGAATTTCCTCTTCAGTGAAGCCAAATGGCCGGACCAACGCCAAATGCTCGGGAGTACCGACAAAAGCATTAAGATGCTTATTGAACTCTTCGTAAAAGTCCTTGTCCTCCATCCGGAAACCGAGTCCGCCGAACCCTAAAAGCGGTTTGCCGTCCTTCTCCGGCTGGGTAAAGGGCACAGCGCGTTCCAGGGTTGAATCCTTGGCCTTGTCAAGCAGTGCTTGGTTCCCGATAGCTGTGGATCCAAATCCATCGATACGGCCGGTTTTGACACCTGCAAGTGCACTTTCAGGAGTGGCGAAATAGACGATCTGCCCGTCTGTGATCCCATCGTTTTTCATGTGATCGATGTTGCCGGTACCGCCTGTCAGTACACCGATTTTGATCTCTGGGTTGGCAGCGACATCCTTGTAGCTGTGAATATTTTTTGGATTTCCCGCTTTAACAATTACAGCGTCGCCCACAGCCCAGACCGGATCCGTAAAAAGTATCTGTTCACAGCGACTTGGCCGAATATACATTGTGCTGTTGACATCAAAGCGCTTCGCAAGCAGGCCCGGGATCAGCGACTGGAATTCTGTCAACACGCCAACAACTTCCGTGATCCCCATTTTGGCCAGGATCACACGTGCGACTTCGGTGTCTGCGCCTGTTAGCTTGCCTTCCTCCGAGAAGCTGTAGGGAATTTCATTCGTGAAGCCCATTGTGACATAACCTTGAGAACGAGCTTTCTCGAGTGTAGTCTCCGCTTCCACCCCCTTGCCCCCTGCCAAGGTGGTCGCTACAAGCATAAAAATTGCAATCAAAGAGCTGCGCGTCTTCATTACTTCGTCCCCTCTGAATTCAATAAGCTTAAACTAGAAAAAGAACTTTTTGTGCAGCCTATGCCACGTGCATCAACTCTATCGAAGAAATGAAGTCGGTCGACAGTGCAGTCGTACCGAAAACCCCGCTGGGCTTGCGCATCAGAGAGAGTGCCGCGTCGTGGTGATCTGAGTTGGCACTGCCGATGCAGTCAGCCAATACAAGACAGTCATAACCGCGATCCAGTGCTTCTCGCAAAGTTGAGGTAACGCAACAGTCCGTAGTGACGCCTGTTAGCACAAGATGCTTTATGCCCCAGCTTGCCAAGGTTTGACCTAGTTCAGTCGAAACAAACGCACCATAGCTGGGTTTGTCGAAAACTGCTTCTCCCGGGATCGGAGCCAACTCCGACACGATGTCCCATCCAGCTTCGCCGCGTATCAGAAACCGGCCGTGGGGCCCAGCATCTCCGATGCTTACGGCATCATTCGGAGCGCCACCAATTTTCCATGGTTGCAGATCCGATAGGTCTTGGGCATAGCCTTCGCGAGTATGTATTACGCGGCAACCCCACGATCTTGCGGCAGTTAAAACATTGCGAATTGGTTCAATAGGAGCACGTAGCCCCGCCAAACTGACACCGAGTGCGTGCATGTAGCCACCAGGGCTGACAAAGTCGTGCTGCATATCGATAACAACAACCGCCGTCGTCTCGGGACGCAAGTCTCCTTTCAGGGGGAAAGCGTGTGGAATACCTGGGACTTTGCGGGTCGACATAGGTTTCATGTGTTTGTCTCCGGAATTTTCTCCAGAATCGATGACCATTCACTTTCATCGAATGCCGGTAGAATCAGCGGGTCCACATAACCGTCCCTACGTGCGGTCATCACATACTGCATCATAGATGAGTCATCCGGCATTTCGAAGATCTGCACGAGATCATAAGACCCCAGGGTGGCAAACAGCTGGATGCTTCGCCCCCCCACACTTTCGACGCGATCGCGACTAATTTTAATACGATCTCCAGTGTTCTTTATTTCACGAAGACCTTTTTCGGTAAATTTCATTAAAGATATAAAATAAGGCATTTTTCTTAATCTCGCGGCCCTTTAGAGTGGTTTATTTGGAGATCATTTGTACTTGACTACAGGCGTGACCAGGAAACTCATGGAGAACTTAATTGCTCCTAATGCACTAGTTTCTGAACCTGGAGATAAACTTTAAAGTAGCACATTCGGGTCCGCTCGAGCGTTCTTCAAACCCATGGTAGCGGGAAACTTGTGCATTGCATCATGATAACGCCTCTGAGATCAAGCCAAATGAGCGTGGAGCACCATGAAGATGCCGAGGAGTGCCTCCTCGTGCCAAGAATCGAGGTCCTGCTCAAAAAGGCTAGTTGGGGTGCAGCGGGTCGGAGATAAATCATCTAGACATGCGCGTGATAGCTTTGATGTTCTTGCCATTGATGTGAACGGCAAGGCGATAGCCGTCCCATTTGATCTCATGGACCCATTGTGGGCCCTTGGGTGCTGACGGAACCAGCGTAGGCAAACATGGTTCTATTCGCGCAGGCAGCTCGTCTTTGCGGCGTGGCATCGTCAGCCCTCAGTGGACGTTCCCCGAGGTCAACTTATCCGGTCGCTTATTAACGGAGGTCGAAGATGGCAGACGACAAGAGCAAGACAGACGCAAGTGATCGGCGCATGGTGTCGGCCGAGCAGGACTATGAGGTCCAGCATTTTGCCAAGAAGCACAATCTGACCACTGAGGAGGTTGTCGCTCTCATCGCCATCCATGGCAACGATCGCGCGACTCTTGGGGCGGCAGTGCAAAAGCGCACTAAGACGGCCTAATAGGTCTAGGTGGTCTCACTCAGAGGGCGCTTATGCGCCTCCTCGATGATTTTTTTGTTTAAAATGCGCACGCTGCCGACCATCAAAAGGCGCATGTCGCGGACGATGTAATCCGCCAACTCCTGGTCGCTAATGTCGTCACCCTCAATGTCGAGGCGAAAGCCTTGACCCTGAATGCCTCCACCATTTGAGAAATCTATTTCAAAGTCGAAACACACGCGCTTTTCGGTCATTGGCTCCTCCCGAAATCGGAGGATAATGCGAGGGGTTGCATCGGTCCATCGTCAGGGCTGCTCTAGCCATTGGCAAAGCAGTCCATTCTCTTGGCGTCTGTCGGTGAGAAGGCGCGATCTCGCTGTGTGGGGCCAATCTCGGAACGGTGGTTGGGCGGTCTCGTTGCGCTTACTCATCCGGGACCTCTATCATAACCCCCTGAGGAACATGAAATGCCCGGTCGCAGGGATCATCCGAATATCGAGATGCTTAGAGACAGAATTGATGGCGGGGGAACCAACGACAAGGTCAAGGGGTCAGATCCCGCGGCTGCGCCCTTAGGAACAGATGAGGAGGCGGGAGGCAATCCTCCCTCAGAGGCCGAATTTGCGGTCGCGCTTCGTTACGAGCCCCCACAGATCGAAACTGATCCAAGCCGCACCAATGGGCGTATCAATGGTGTAGTAGGATATGGTCTCCTCACCACGGTCATCGCCATTGTTTTGCTCTCGGCTCTTGCCTGGGGCCTGTCCAGATGAGAGCGAGTATTTTCCGGTCTCAGCCGGCCTTGAGTGTCTTACCATTCTCAGGGGGCGGGCTTCGGTGCAGCGGCAAGGAGCAGGCTTGCCCGGCACCACGAGGATCTCGGGCTCTGCTGCATGTTCTTCGCAAACTCTTGTTCATAGGCATCACCAGGCCAGCACGCGGCCGAGCGTTGAGAGGATGAAGGCTAGAATCACGGCGTGCGTCCCTCTCGATCGTCCCTCAGCCGCGTCAGCAACGAGCGGCCGGCGAAGACCATCACCCCCGCCCCATGCCGACCATGATGCGGGGCAAGCCAGGGCCCGACGATATTGGATATCTCCCGCAACACGGACACCACCTGCTCCACCACGCCACGTCTCCTGCGCCTGGTCGAGCAGCGGCTTGGCGCGCGAGACGATGCCGGTGCCCACCGCGACAGCCCCAGTGGTAAGGCCTCGATTGCTGTTCTTCACGATCTTTGAGGCGATCGGCGCTCCCGTCGCCCGTTCCGGAACAATGGGCCTGGGCTTCGCTGTCACGAACAGCGCCTGAATGTTGGCGTCATCCGATCGGCAGTGATCGGCAGCGGCTCGACCGCCCCCGCTTCACCGCAACCGGCCAACGATAACCCAGTAGATCCTTCGTGGAATAGGGCAGGCACAGGAAGCACCAGCAGAGGCAGGCAAACGAAGGCTACCGCCGCCACCCCTAGGCCGGCAGGCCAATGCGTTTGGTCATATTCGGACTCACTCGCTGTTGAGAATGTGAACTAGGGTTGTCGACTCAGGCCAAAGGAGCAACGATGCTGCTGTTGATGGTGTTTGTGGCGTGCGGGCTGTTTGCTGCGGCCATGGGGTTTCTCTGGGTTCTGGATCGCAGACGACGTCATCGGGAGCGCTCGCCTAACTTCCGAAGACGAAGGAACCGTACGCGCGAACCGCTTATAAAGGTCAATCAGCCTGGAGAACGGCCGGAGGATCCTGACATCTAAATTTTCAAGGAGTTTCGGCCTGAAGCCACAGGAACAGCAGGGGCAAGAAGACACCGACGGTTATGATGGCCTCAGCGTTGATCCAGTGCGCGTCGTAATACGGCCGTTGATCGCGCCGAGGCGGTGAGATGGATGCCGGCTATCGTTCACGCCTACTCAACAGGCCGAAAAGGGCGTTCTCATACATCCCCGGCGGCCGATCGAGGATGCGATAGATCAAGGACCAGCTGCACTCAGCGACCCCACAGGAATGGCAATGCCGACGATGAGGTAATCCGTGCTCATGAGATGGCATTGACGCACAGCCTTCAGAGCAGCTGGCGCATAGGTTGCCGCACGGCGGTGGCGACTAAGAACTGGAGTGCATGCGCAATCGTCAGGAGCAGTGCGGTTGGCATCGTCACTGCCGCAATCCAATAGAGGACAAGCAGTACCAGGCCGGCCCAGACCATTCGGCTCCGAGCAAACTGTCGAAGCGCAGCTGGCATTCTTACCGCCCCTATATCCGCTCAAAAACGCCCGCTGCGAGACGCTCGGCTTCCACAATCCTAGCTAACAGCCAGCCAGTGCTCCGCACCTGCAGCTCGGCTGAAGCCATCGCCTCATCGGTGATCTTGCGATGATGCTCAAATGCCCGATCCAGCTCGCGTTCATGCGAGTAGGTGCCCCAGAGACTGCCCATGTCCTGTTGCCACCATGTCGGAGGCCAAAGGTCTGACCTCATGTTGGATCCTCAGTGGGGAGCGAATTTGCCTTGCCTCGCTTGGGCTAGCCACCGCTGACCGCGAGGGTGTCCATGCCGATAGTGCCGTCCAGGACGTCGATCGACTTGGTATTGACGCATACGGGCCTTTAACCCCGTAGAGCACTTCCATCGCTTTGGCCTGGGCGCGGGTGTTTTCCTCGACAGTCCTAACCACTGAGGCCAGCCATCGGGCCCACGTTTATTGGCTTCAGCGAAGGCCTCTGTGGTTCGGCTGCTGCTGGCATCAATGGCAGACGCGGCCTTTTGGTTCGAGCGGTGCAGTTGGACGATATAAGCCGCCTGGCGCCACCACCATCAGAACCATGATGGCAACGACGACCCAGGCGCCGGCCTCGAGTGCCATAACCTTAAGCAGTGCATCCATTTTATCTAGAAGCTCATCTGTTGTGCGGAAGCCAGAAACAGGCGTAGCGTGGCGACGATGCTGGGAGTTTTAGCCTCAACCAGCATTGGCCGGCGGGGCTGGCAATCATGCCTTATCTCTCCGCTCCGCCGGCATTCATACCGCCGGCAACCTAAGACTCAAGTTGCAACTTATAATAGAAAGCGCAGTATCCGCCGGTCCTGACGCCCGCACGTCCAGGACAAGCGCCGGCGGAAACTGGTCTTCCCCCCGATCTCGCAGTTTCCGCCGGTCGCCGCTGGCTACTCAGCTGCGCCCTTGTGGATCAACCCTGAGGTGTAGTAGCCTGTGAAACGATGTTGAGAAGTCGTGAAACCCTTCTTAATATCGGCCGGCGGAGTTTCAGATAGCCCCCAAGCAACATGCGGCTCCGCCGGCACCATTCAGGTGATCGTTGCTGCCATCAGGAAAAGATCATCCAGTGCGGCACTATCCAGCCCGAGCGCTGGTGCCATTGCCAGAAGCAACGGATGATCGTGCTCACGGTCGATGTGAACTCCCACTCGATCTTGACGGGCCACCCCTGCGAAGCCACAAGGGCGTTGACTTGGTCGAGCAGTCGAGCAGTCGAGCGGCATCGAGCGCGAGCTTTGCCTGCTTGTTCGTCAATACCATCGCCGGGAGCGGCAGCACCACCTCGGCATCAAGCGCTGCCGCAAGCGCGGGAAGATCTTCGTTGATTGTATCTTGGGCAGCGACCCACACCTGATAGGCATCAGTGACTTCGAATGTCTCAGGATCGTGCTTCTGGAGGCTCGCCGGCGCGGATAATGGCACGGGCTCAGTAAAGAACCACCCACGCAGCCGATGTGCTCCTGAGCAGCATGCCATGCAGTCCAGGCAGGATGAGATTCGGTCCCGGTTTGAACCCCGGTCTCTATACCATAGACCGGGACCGTTTCGGGCGTGCCGTCCGAGTTGGGTTCAGCAACACGCTTGGCATCTTCATACGCCTGCACCCGGGTAACTGCCAAGTCGATTGCAGTACTCATCACCAGAGTTTCCCGTGCTGCGGGATCGGTGCATGGGATCGCATCCGCCTCGCAGACCGGAAAGCCCGCACGCAGAGACCAGACCCGCACTAGCTCGGGTCGCCGTAAGTCAGTTCAAGCATGATATCCCCGTCAGGCCGCGATGCCGTCGTCCGCTTGCCATTCAACCCGCGACGACCACACAAGGCGCCTTGACGTCGGGAGGACACCGTTAATGCAGAAAAAATGAAGCTATGGGGAGGAAGGCCATACGGAATTGTCCCGCGGCGTATCGAATCTATAATCTGAATAGCTTTGAGAGAGTATCTCCCTTCCCAAAGCCTGCGCCGCCTTCACCGGATTGCGGGGATCTCGAGCAACTTCTCCGCGGGCGTTACCCACTCCATGAACCAGACCGACGAATGGAGAATGGGTGTAGCGCGCAAATTCCTGGATCTGATGGACTATTCCCAGCGCCACTCCCGGATAGGTCTCCTCCGAAACCACTACAAGCCCTAGCCGCTTGCCAATCATGCCTCGTCTGGTTTCTTCGGAATGTGGGGAACCGGATTGGTAGTAAGTAAATGTTCGATCGAAGAAGGCCTTCAGTTGAGCCGACATACCGTACCAATAGACAGGCGTGCAGAACACCACGCCATCCGCCGGCAGGAACTTCGTAAGGAATAGCTCGCCATAACGGTCTTCAGGGGGCTGCGTGTGTCGGGTATCGGGCAGCATTCCGGAGATATAGTCGTCGACGAAGCACAAGGTCGCATGGATGCCCGCCTGGCGCGCTCCCTCTGCTACCGCCTGGCCCAGCAATGCACTATTACCATCGCGACGTGGGCTGCCCACAAGGATAAGGAGCTTCTGTTCCGCATGATCTGATGTCATCGAATATCCTATAAGGCGCAATCAAATGAAATTCACAGCAGACATATCTGAGTTTCCCTTTGTAGGGGCAAACCCCGGATCTCTCACCCGGTCTTTCTGCACGATAAGTTGCCCACATGAGGCGCAACCCGACTGATGATTCACGAAGAAAATGAAGAGTATGGTTTGGCGCGGCGATCGCAACATGGAGTTTCAGGAATAACGCACCAAGTACATTGCTGAAGCGGCTCCTCGGCCTTCATTCCGCGACAGAAGAGCCGCCAGCGGCGTCTTGGGGGCGTTAGAGAAGCGGCCGGCGGCATGACGGGTTCAGATCGTCCGGTGGGATCATGGCTGGGATGAGGAAATTCCGCACCACGGAGCAAAGAACCGCCACGATCAAGATGCTTTGCTCGGGTTGACAGGAATTGGCTATTGCCCTGTGAACGCTTTACCCCCAACGGCTACACGCTCAGTCTTACCCTCTCGGAACACGCATTCACCGACGTATGAAACGCCTGAGCGTTCGATTCGCAGCCGAACGCTACCGTTCAGGGCATCACCTTGCACGTCAGCTTCGACGACCTCCAATAGGCTAAGGTCATGTCCCGTTGCTCTTTCGATGGCCGATTCACACTTTGATCGTGCAGTCGCTATCGGACTGTCCTCTTTTAGCATGGCCCAGCCCGCCAAGACGCCGCACACCACGAGAATTGCGACCACTCTCCAACTGATCATTTGTTCCGAAACCTTCGGGGCGCCTTCAATGCTCTTGTTCCCCCATGGGCGCAGATTATTTCACGACAGATTTGTCGCGCGTGTCGCTAAGATCACTCCAACTTTGTCGGCCGTGTCATAATAGGTGAAGCCGGTACCATTCTTCCTCCGCCCCCTCATTAGCGGCGAAAGTCCGTTTCCGTGCGCCTCTTGTTCGGCTGAGTTCGCATCTGGGACCTCGAATCCGATGTGAAAGACACCTTCTCCCTTCGTGTCCAAATGAACCCTCTGTGGCGTTTGCTGCTTTCCCGGTTGGCAAAGCTGGAGCTGGACATTGGGAAGATTGCAGATGCGGTATTGCAATGCCATGAACGCCGCGCGATCGGGAACCTCCAGTTCCTCGTACTCGGTCAAAGGCGGATAATCCTGCCAGGGCCCGATGCCGATAGACTCGTAATGCGCTTGCGCCTTATCGATGTCGTGAACGACGAAGCAAATGTGATGCAGCTTATCGAAGTTGCTCACGGAACCCCTCCTGACTGGTGACCTTAGGTGTTTGCGAGATCAACTGACACGAGTCGAGGAAGAACGCGAACCGCTACAAATGTGAAGGTCCAAAATTGCGCCGCTTTAGACCGGATCTGGGAGGACGTGTCGCTAGAGGCTTTCACTGCCGAACTTCCTGAACCTCACCTAGGCTTCGCTGACTTGGCTCCCCCAGATAAAATTCCAACCACTCTGTTCGTTCTGGGCCATGACACTGCACTCGCTGCCCTTTTCTGTTGCTTCTTTTGCAGCATCGATTGCTGCGGCGCAGGCAAGTATCCAGCTATCAAATACGTCAGACGTTTCATCTTCGACCTGATAACGCCATCCGTCTCTGTCAACCACGAAGAATGTTTTTGCCATAGATCCCACTCCTGCCTTCGGGGCGGGAAACTGACGGGCAGACGAATGGATGCGGTGTGCAAGTGGGAAAGGTCAGGACGCTAGTTTCGTAGCGTACCGTTGCGGCTGCAGTTTCATAAGGGACTATGCGGGGTACGATCATATTCTAGCATCATCGGACAGTTGTCTCCCAGCCAGGTTTCACCGGCGGAATTCAGCAGCTGAGCGGTGGGGTCGAGCGCCACAGTCGTGGTTTCTATGGCGGAAGGTTCGACCGATGATTGTCCGATCTGTTACGTCCGCTTGGAAAGCCGTTTTTGCAAGAGAACCGCCGGGTACGTTTGGGCCGGCACCCCTTCAACGGATACTTCAGGGCGTCTTTTGCTCGGTTCGCAGACGCCGAAGAGCAGTTGCCGCTGTCAACACCACAGCCCGCTAGTCAAACTGTCACCGCTGTCACTTGCGCACACGATAGGCATTTTTTACTCTCTCTCTCTCATTACTATTCCTTCCATCCCCGTGTGTGCGCGCAAGTGACAGCGGTGACACCGACATCACGGCTGTGGTCGATCTCAACCGCGTTCAGCGCGCCGTTGCGCGCCGTCGGCGGCTATGGCTTGCCGGGTGCTTAGACGGCGTTCTGTCTCTTCCTGCGCAATCGCGGCGAAGCGCCCGTCGTGTACCTTGGGGTTAACGATCCAGCGTGTGGGCGGCCCGTATTTTTTCGTGTCGGGCAGCACCCATCCATCCGTCGCGAGCGATTCCATCACAACGCGCAACAGGTCGTCCTTATCCTTCAGCCGCTTGTATGCCCGCTTAATCTCGCGCGCCCGCACCTCCGACGACACGTGGGTGAGGATGTAACCGGCGATCCATGCCCGATCACTCTCGCTGGCGCCCTGGTCCATGACTGCGTCATAGAAATAGCGTTGATGCGGGTAGGCGTACTCTTCGATGAACTTTCTCGCTCGGGCGGCAGTGTCGGCGCTAATTACGGCCATGGGCGTATCGATCAGGTCGCTCCAAAAAGCTGCCCATTCGAAGAGGTGGAACACTTCAGCTATGCGCGCGAACTCACCCTCAACCTTGTCCGCCCATTGCTGAAGCCCCTCGGGAGCGCCGCTGTGGCCGGTTACGCTGCGGGCAAGATCCTCAATCCGGCGGCGTTCGCCGTCTGCCTCAGCAGCGAAGCGAAACGGCTGCGTGAACTCTGTCGGCGCCAGCTTGCTCAATCGGTCGTATGCCTCTGTGATCTGTGTTTTGATTTTTTGATCAGGCTGGCGGTCAACACGTTCGGCGCTGGAGCAGTTGCAGATCAAAAAGCGCTGAAGCAACCCGTCTGTTTCAAGATTCGCCGCTAGGGGCTTTATCTTGGCCGGCTGAATGGCGCCTAAAACGCAAACGGCGCCGCTCGGTACGAAGATGGGTTCCGACCCCTTGCGATCGACGCGGATAGGTTCGCCGTTTTTCAAGCCGAGCCACTGGGCCCGGTCTTTGCTGGCCGTACCTTTGTTCGCCCTATAGGCGTCCATGCTGCCCAACCATGAAGCAAGCTCGTCCTGGAGGGAGAGCACTCCCTCCGGGTTGTGCACGAGGATCGGTGCTAAGGCCTCTGTGGTCGTATCTGAAACGATCCTTCGCTTCTGGACCGGTGCTTTGGGCGGTGTCGCACCAGTGCTTTTGGCCTGCTTAAACTGGGCCTCGCTAGCTTTAAACTGAGCGACTGCCTCCGCGTTCTTCCTGGCGAGTTGGGCATCGATGGCCGAGAGCGGTCGAAGCATCTGCCGCATGGTAGGCGATTTGGCGACCCCAGGCTGACCGACTAGTACCGCCCAAAGAATAGGTCTCTCGCACCAATCCGTGTTGTGCTGGAGCACCTGGACCTGAAACTGTGCCGAACACGCTCCGGTAACCGACAGTAGGCCGGCGAGAGCGGTCATCGATGGGTCAACTCCGAGCCGCGGCGCTTCATCTAGCGCCCAAGCCTCGAGCAAGTCTGGGAGGCAGCCGGTTGGGATCCCCCGTGGCTGCGATCGTTCTAACCAAAGGTCTGCCGGGTCAGACCACTCACCGCAGAAATCCTCGGCGGCTGTGGCTCGCATGGCGCGGCCATCAGATGGTTTTCTAAAAGCCCGATCAATGTCAGGCCTGAGAAGATGCCAGCCTTTCTCAATGAAACGAGCTCCTATCCCCTCAGGGTTAGCTCTGGCCAGGGTCTCAGTCTCGCCTTCTGTGAGGCCTAATTCCTTCAGGCTCTGGAACACTCCGTAACAAGTCTCGCTTAGGTCCTCGCCAGGCTCCGGCTGTTTCGTAAGCCGGTCCAACATATGGGGAGAGAGGCTGGTTAGAAGTTGCGTCAGATCCCTGTCTTCAAGCCGATCGACTACGTTTGCTGCGGAAGGCTTGCCCGCCGCTTGATTGGTAAGGTACTCGTCGACGCGGAACAGCGCCCAGAGACGCTCAAAGCTGATCGCATCCTGTTCCAAATCCCCGACCAGTGGCTCGCCGGTGGTTTCCCAGTTCACCAGAAACGGGGCCACGGAGCGACCCTTCTGGACTTTCTTCTTGCTGGGGCGATTGTGGGTCGAGGGAGGACGCCAAACGTGCGAAACGTCGGACGCTGTAGGATCCGAATTAGTACGCCGCACCATCGCCTGAGCGAGAGGCTTCGCTTCCTTCGTTGATAAAGGCCGGTCGAAGAGAAGCCCGACCTGGTAGTGTCCGGGGCTCGTTTCGAGCGCGTACGACGGGATGTCCTCCCCATACTCCGGGATGTGATACCGCCAGTCATCCCCTGCCTGTAGCTTATCGAAGTCTACGCAGAGACCGAGGACACCGACGACGTCCGCCTCTCCACCTGCCTTCCCAGGGGGAAGGTCATGTCGCATCACAGCCAGCGGGACATAAGCGTTTCGCCCCTCCTGGCCGTCCAGCTTACAAATGCTGCCGATCATCCCTTCAACGTCCCCGACGGCGTGATGCCGAATGACCGCCGGCAACGCCGACCCTAGGGGGAATTCGCCAAATGAGGCGACCACAAGCTTTCCTTGGCCGCGCAGAGGCGCGGCGAGCTCATGCAGGGTCTCCACGAAAACACGCAGTGGCGATTTGTCGAGCTTGATCGCCTCGGCTTCAGCTGTGTCGGGGCTCATTGGGTTAACCCTTCTGCCGATCCATGGAGCTCGTAGTCGATCGCGTCCGGCTTTTGGATGAGCCTGCAGATCTGGCGCCAAGTAGGGAATAGCGGCCACGCCACTTGGATCAAGACAACCCGGCGGTTATAGGCGAGGTTCGGGGGAATGGCCGGGGCAAGCAGACCTTCAGAATCCAACCCGAAATCCGCATAGACAATCGCGTCCGCTTCTCGGGTTACGCGTCCGAGCGTTTCCGGGTGAAGGTGCCAGGGCAAAACAAGCGCCCCGTTTTTCGGGGTCGGTCCGGAGATAAGGGTTAGTACACTGTCGAACTTCGTCAGGTAATTCCACTGTGGGTCAGACAACAAAGAGTCAGGCTTAAACACCACAGCTGCAGACGCGCCGCCTGGGTAAGGTTGAGTGATGATTTGGGCAAGCTTACATTGACCAGAATCAACTGTTCTGATAAGGTTATGCATATCCGGTGCTTTCGAATGCGACCCGATCAGCCTTGTCCCAGCTGATCGGGTTTTTTCATCTCAGGTTTACCGGATGCCGCGACCTTCCGAATACGTCGGCTTTACACGTTAAGGGGTGGGGTTCAGCTTGACGCTAGCGTCTCAGCGGGCTCGACAATAACGACTCGCCGGCCCGCGCCTAGTTCACGGCTGAGAAGACGCTTCCAAGGCTCAAGCAGGTGGCTAGGGGAGCGGAAAACAACCTGGCTGTTCGCCGCCCAGCAATGGCTTTGAACGAGTTGTCCGTTCACGGAGATATCTCTGGCTAGTACCACACCCTGGCACAGGGCAAGGGCAGTTCTAATGGCTGATAGCCGGTAGTCCTCGGGGCCGCCAGTTGCTCCTGGGTACAAGTCCGCGGGTTCGCAAGAGAATTCGATCTCGACCCGGCCTCCAGCCTGAATAAGGTCAGCTGGCTTTATCGATCGAAAGTTTTGAAGCATTCGAGCGGTTATTGGCTCTCCAGGGCCAAGCCACATCCGCAGAATTCCCGGGGTGATCCCTCCGGCCAACAGTTCAAGCAGTACTGGGCGGCCAAATCTCCTGGCTTCGGCCCCCTTCGCCTGTTCTGCCTGCGAGAAGGGCGCCGAGGGAATTGTCTCGAAGGTCGGGGCACCTCGGCTGCCTTTTGCTCGTCGTCGCTCTCTTGGGGCGCTCATCGATCAAGCTGCCTGGCTGGTTGAAGCGCGGGTCTGGCCCTCAAGCCAAGTGCGGACATCTTGGGGGCGATAGAAGACTAATCTGCCTACCTTCAAGAATTTAGGTCCTCTGCCACTTACCCGCGCTTGTGCGAGAAAGGATTCAGACACGCCGAGCCAAGAGGCGACCTTGTCTGACTTTAACAGGCAATCGGATGGTCCTAGTTCTTCAAGCATCGACTTACCTCTGGGTGCGAGTTCGCCCATAAAGGTAATAGAGAACTACAAAAAAATCAAGTTATAATTGTATTTGTGATGTTTACAACTTGTGTGATGCTGACAAAAGTCACGTTCATTCTTGGAGGTGCTTGAGTTTGTTTGTAAACGCGGTTTCAATGGGATTGCCGCTCGCTATGAAGAAAGCAGGAAGCGATAAGCTGTAATTCCCTAAGCTACTTCGCAGCCGGCCTGAGCGGGGTGACCTCCGCCGACTTCCCGCCATCCATGGCAGCTGAAATCCGCCCGGCGATTGTCTCAGAAGCGCGCCGCAAAGGATCCGACTCGAGATGCGCGTACCGCTGAGTAGTGGCCGCCTGCGCGTGCCCGAGCAGCTTCCCGATAACGGGAAGGCCGAGATTTGCCCCGGCTCCATAGCTGGCAAAGGTGTGTCTCAGATCATGGACACGGACTTGGTCCAGACCGGCGCGCCGGCTTACGAGGGCCCAAGGACGCTTGAGATCAGATCGGGCGCGCTCCGCGACCCCTCCAGCAGGACGTTCGCCTTTGATCACAAACCGCCCCTCATGTGGAAGCGAGGCAAGGACGGCTACTGCTGGCGCGTTCAGAACAATCGCCTTAGCTCCTGTTTTGCTGTCAGGCAGCAGCAACAGACCGCGCTCAAAATCAACGTGACTCCATTCAAGGTGGAGGATTTCCCGCAGGCGAGCGCCGGTGAAAATAAGAAGTCGGATGGCCGCAGCAGCCTCCAGAGAGAGTTTTGTGCGTCGGTTCTCCTCCTTGGCCATGTGTTTAGAGGCAGCTTTGGTCTCGTCAAGATCCCAGGGAACGCCGTCTGTCTCACCTTCACGAATGGCGGCCCCGAGGCGCTCCATTTCATCAATGGTTAGGAACCGCTCCCGCCGGCTCTCTTTGAACTTCTCAACGCCTCGCGCGGGGTTATAGCCTTCAGGGACCAAGCCGTTCTTGCTCGCCCAGCTGTACATGCTGCTGACTACTGCGACCATCCTATTGGCCTGAGCACCACCCATCTTGAGGTGAAGCCGCGCGATGTCGGCCCTTATGATCGAATCTGCCCGCTTGCTCCCGAACTGTGGCCGCACATGCTTCTCGACCAGCCATTGGTACCAGTCCTTGGTGGACGCCTTGCGCTTCGGGGCGACATGCTCTTTCAGAAACGTATCGGCCAGCTCGCCGAAAGACAGCCCCTCGCGCGCGCTTCTCTTGTCGGCGACAGGGTCGCGGCCTTCGCGCGTTTTGCCGTGCTGGATGCTCGCTTGCTTCCTGGCCTGCTCAGGCGTCATTGCGCCATGCTTGCCTATATGCAGCTGCCGGAGCGTGCTGGCCGCGGTTCTGTACCGAAGCACGTAGCTTTTTGAGCCTGAGGGTTCCACCCGGAGACCGAAGCCCTTCAGCTCTGTGTCCCACAGAGTGTAGCGGGCAGCCTGTGGCTTGGCGGCGTCGACCGTCCGCTTCGTTATCTTCGCCGTGAGCTTCGCTGCTCGGGTCATCGTTCGGTCATCAAAATTGAGCCATCTGGGTGTGTATCAGTGCGTTTCAGTGTACAGTCGAGTGGCTCAAGGATCCAGGGAAATCGAGGGATAATCGGTAGTACCCAGCAGAGACCGCTATCTTCTGTGATACCCGTCCGTAAGATTCCTAATCTGAGGGTCGCACGTTCGAATCGTGCCGGGGACGCCAACAGTCCAGTGCGTTAGCTTCCCTTCAACGGTTCCCATCGGCGATGTCCGAATGCGCCGGAGTCGGCCGGGTCGGGCTCCGGGCTCCATGGCGCTCAGCTCCAGTTGATATGCGCCGGGAAGTGGAATTCGTCCGAATAGTGTGGAACGCGAGCCGATGTTCCGAGCTCATGACCCACGTCCAGCGTCCGGCGGCGGAGCTCCGTCATGAAAGCCCGGCGGCCGGCAAAGCGCTCCCAGTATGTGTAGGGAATGGGAACGCCGATCCCCACCTTAAGGAGGCTGTCCATGCGCCGCGCGGTTTCATGGAAGAGCAGCGACAGTCGCGCGCTGTAGCTCATGTGGCTGGCGATCTGAAACAGTCTTGAATTTTGGCCGGTGAAGTAGATCGGCACGACGGTCGCCTGGGCGCCGCGGATCAGTTTTGCGGTGAAAGGATGCCAAGGCGGATCGACGGCAATGCCCTTGAAGGGGTTTTGACAGGTGGCGACGCCCCCACCTGGAAAGATGCCGATGGCATGACCCTCGCCGAGCCAGGCCTGTGCCGTTCGACGGGAGGTGAGGTTGATGGTCTGAGCACCGTCGGAACCAGAGAAATCGACCGGCAGCAGCCACTCCTTCACCTCTGGTGCCTGACACAGAAGGGCATGCGCGAGGACTTTCGTATCTGGTCGGGCCTGCCCCGCCAACCAAGCCAAGGCAATCCCGTCAAGGACACCGAAAGGATGGTTCGCGACAAACACCACCGGTCGGTCCGCAGGAATTGCCTCTAGTCGGCTGGGATCGAAGTCTATCCGAACTTTCAGCAGTCGGATTGCAGCGGCGAACAGGGTTTCTTCCGTCTCCGGACCAGCATGAATGGAGTCATAGAGCCTCTTCAAACGAGGCTGGCCGCTGATCTTCTCCACGGCCCGGATCAAAACCCGACGCAGGACAGGGTGATCGGATTGTGAATAGGTAAAGCGGACCAGAGAGTCGGAGTGCATCGCCAGGCACCTTGTCCTCAATGCGTGTCTCTATCGCCTAGTCTCCGATTCAAACAATCGCGTGACGGAGTGCTCCGATGCTCAGCAGTTGCGATTGCTATCCGTAACAAAAATCGAGCTGTGCGCTCTGGGCCACTGCGTCTGGCCTCCTTGGTCCGCAAGTTTGGCGGTGAGGGCCAAGATTTCTTAATGTCATTGAAGTGAGACGTTACTTTCGTTCAGGCGAATTAGGGTCGGTCGGTGCGAGGCAGCCAATGCGAGGAACCGATGCGCTACGGACGTGTGCCACATTTCATGATCATGCTTGCGGGGGCATGCGTGCTATCGGCCCAGACCCTCGCTGCAGAGCAGGGTGGATCCCAGGCGCAGCTTGGACCCCGCCCATTCTTCCTCATCGATGACCTGGAAGCGGGAGAGCTCAAGGACCGATTGAGCCAGTGCGAGGCGGGCCCTTTCTACAAGACCGATTTCTCCATCGCCCACCGGGGAGCACCGCTGCAGTTCCCTGAGCACACGGAGCAATCCTACCGTGCCGGCGCAAGGATGGGGGCGGGAATATTGGAATGCGACGTGACCTTCACGAAGGACAGGCAACTTGTCTGCCGCCACGACCAATGCGACCTTCACACCTCGACCGACATCCTGTCGAAGCCCGACCTGGCCGCAAAATGCACGAAGCCCTTCGTCCCCGCCGATCGAACGTCGGACGGCAAGGCCGAAGCGATGTGTTGCACCAGCGATCTCAGCCTTGCGGAATTCAAGTCCCTGAAGGGAAAGATGGACGGCGCGAATCCGGCCGCCTCGACGATTGAGGACTACATGAAGGGCACCCCGCCATGGCGGACGGAGCTCTACGCGACGGACGGAACGCTGATGACCCACAAAGAGAGCATCGCCCTCTTCAAGTCCTTGGGTGTCAAGTTCACACCGGAACTCAAGGCGCCCAAAGTCGCCATGCCCTTTGAGGGCGACTACGCGCAAGATGACTTCGCCCAGCAGATGATCGACGAGTATAAGTCGGCCGGTGTGGATCCCGCAGACGTTTATCCGCAATCATTTCAACTGCGCGACGTCCTCTACTGGATTGCGCAGGAGCCTGAATTTGCCAAGCAGGCTATTTTCCTGGATGACCGCGATGAGACGGTGGAAGGTTTCGATGCCCAGGACCCCGGAACTTGGACGCCGGGCATGGCGGAGCTGGCATCGAAAGGCGTGAAGATCATCGCCCCACCCATCCATGTTCTCGTGACTCTGGATGCGACCGGAAAGATCATACCCTCGGCGTATGCGAAAGCAGCCAAGAGTGCCGGCCTCGGCATCATAACATGGTCCCTGGAGCGCTCCGGAACTCTCACGGACGGCGGCGGCTATTACTTCCAAAGCGTCAAGGACGTCATCCGCAGTCCGGGCGATACTTACAAGGTCCTCGATGTTCTCGCCCGCGACGTCGGCGTCATGGGGGTGTTCAGCGATTGGCCGGCCACCGTCAGCTATTATGCGAATTGCATGAAACTGAACTAGTGCTGATCAGCGGCACGGTCCTTTCCCTTGGACCGCTGCCCTCATCCGACAAGTTCCCGGATTTGGCTCTCGAGAGGAGCCTCGGGCTCATACGAATATTTGGGATTGCTGTCCAAGAAGTCGTGGAAATGGACAATGGTCTGATCCTGGTCGAGAAAGGCGATGGCATAGGCCGGAGGCTCGAGGCTGCAGATGCTTCCCGATTGCTCGCTGAAGTCGAGCCATACCTGGTGGTTTGTGCCGCGAAGCGTGTGGAAGGGAATGCCCCGCCAGCTTCCGGCGATCGGACGATGGACATGCCCCGCAAAAATGTGACGGACATTGGGGAAATCCGCCAGGATTGTAGCGATCGCCTCACTGTCGCGCTGGGCATATTGGTCGAGTTGCGGCAGCTGGATGAGGAAACACGGATGATGCATGAACAAGTAGCACGGTGCCCCCTCGGCCGCCTCGAGTTCGGCTCTCAGCCAAGCCTGGCGGGCTGAGCAATAGGCGCCGCTATGGACACCTTCATCCGTTGTGTCCATGAACACCAGTCGGTGACCTGAAAGATCCATCGTCGACTGGATGAAGCCGTTCGGGTCCATCGGGGTCTCGGGAAAGACGTCGCGCAGCATCGAGCGATCATCGTGATTTCCCGCGAGCAATCGCACCGGCATCCGCAATTCGCCCAAGGTCTCGGCCAGGAGCATGTAGGCCTCACGTTCTCCGTAATGGGTGAGGTCGCCGGTTACGACGCAGACGGCCGCATCGGCGTGGTTGGTGTTGATGTCCGACACGCAAGCCGCGAGGCGGGCAATAGGATCCGCCCCGAAAAGCGTGGCTCCATCGGGGACCAGATGGGTATCGGTGATCTGGATGATTTTCGGCATGAGATTTTCCCTCTTCTTTGCGGATCAGCCCTTGAGCGCACCCATGCTGATCCCCTCGATGAATCGGCGCTGGGCCATCAGAAATGCCAGGACCAGCGGTGCAGTGATGATGACGGTCGCCGCCATGAGCTCCCCGTAGCTGTCGCCGGCCTCTGCCGAGCGAAAGCCCAGGATGCCGAGCGGCGGCGTGTAGAGTGCTTGCGACCGGGTGACGATCAGCGGCCAGAACAGGTCATTCCAATGGGCGACTACGGAGAAGATGCCGAACGCAGTCGCCGCCGGCGCCGTCAGAGGCAGGACCACCCGCAGGACGATGTCGATCTCGCTCAGGCCGTCGAGCCGTGCCGCATTGATGAGATCGTCCGGCACGGTCTTGAAGAACTGCCGGAACAGGAAAATTCCGAACACGGACGCGGTGAATGGGGCGATCAAGGCCGTGTAGCTGTCCAGGATCTTGACGCCGGAGAACATGAGATAGATGGGAAGGGATGTGATCTGGATGGGGATCAACAACCCGAACAGGACAAGCCCGAACAGGGCTTCACGCCCCCGAAATCTGAGCTTGGCCAAGGCATAGGCGCAAGGGGCCGCAAAGAGGATCTGGAAGAACAGGATCGCAGCGCAGACAAACAGCCCATTGGCGACGAAGAGCATCAGGGGCTGCATGTCTAGGGCGCGCGTGTAGTTTGCCAGACCCTCCAGGCTTGAGGGGAGCAGGTTCAGGCTGCCGGTGAAGATCTCGCTGGTCGGCTTGATGGAGAACGCCACCATCCAGACGAAGGGGAACAGAAAGGCCGCGGCACCGAGGCCCAGCACCCCCATGGCGATGCGTGTCCAGATGGGGCGCATGCGCATCATGAGTAATGCACCTTCTTCTCCATCATTCTGACCTGGAGCAGCGTCAGGCCGAGCAGAATCGCCAGGAAGACGAGGCTGAGCGCCGAGGCATAGCCGATGCGGAAGAAAACGAAGCCTTCCTGGTAGATCGTGTAGAGCAAGACTTCCGAGGCGCGCCGGGGGCCGCCTTGGGTGAGGGTCGCAATCGTGTCGAACACGCGGAACGACCTCAGGAACGAGATGACGACGACGAAGACGAGTGTCGGGCCCAGAAGCGGGAGCGTGATGTACCAGAACCGCTCCCATCCGCGGTCGGCGCCCTCCACTGCGCCCGCCTCGTAAAGATCCCGGGGGATTGCCTTGAGGCCGGCCATGAACAGGACCATGTTGAACCCTGCATTTTCCCAGATGCCGATGACGGCCAATGTGGGGAGCACCATCCGGGCATCACTGAGGAAGTTCTGTCGCGGCAGGCCCAGGAGCTGCAGGGCGGCGTTCACGGGTCCGAGGGTCGGATGGAGCACGAACTCCCAGACGACGGCCATGGCGACCGTGGTCGACACCACCGGCAGGAAGAACGACGAGCGGAAGAACGCCCGCCCGCTCGGCAAAGATTCGATCGTCACGGCGAGCCAAAGTCCGAGAGCGACGGAGGCGGGTGTCACCATCAGACCGTAGCTCAGGGTGTTGAGCGCAGAGATCCGGAACACCCGGTCGCCGAAGACCTCGGCAAAATTATCGAGGCCGGCGAACCCGAAACTCGCCTGACCCATTTGCCCGTCTGTGAAGGCCATGACCACCACGGCGAGCGTCGGGCCGACAACGAACAGCACGATGGCGATCAGGCTCGGTGTAGCGAGCAGCCAAGCGGCGCGATGCTCGGCCAATTGGGCGGGCCGGATGCGCCGCATCCGCGCGCTGGTGACATCCCGTGTTGCCGCCAAGCTCATGGCGTCACTCCGCCGCCTGGAAGGTGGACTCCCGGAAGCCCGCTTTGGAAGGCTTCACATCGGCAGCCAGACGCTTCCCATGGGCATCGAACAGATGCAGATGCTCGGCCATCGGCAGGAGACCGACCGTCATCCCTTCGCCCAAGCCGGCCAGCCTGCTCGGCTCCACCCGCGCAACGACCAGAGTGTCCGTGTCGGCGACGGTCACATAGGCAAAGACGTCCGAACCCAGGAACTCGACCCGCCGGATCGTGCCTCGAATTGTCTCGGAGAGCTTATCGGCAACGATCTCGACATGCTCCGGGCGAATGCCGGCAAGCGTAACCATGCCGCCGTCGTCGACGCTGACGGGCTGCTGCCGGCCCGCGATGCGCAAAGTGCCCTGGGCATCGACTTCAGCCGGGAGAACATTGATGCGGGGCGAGCCGATGAAGGCTGCCACCCGCAAGTCGGCGGGTCGGTGATAGATCTCCTCGGGCGTTCCGAGTTGCACGATCTCGCCATCCATCATGACCGCGATCTTGGACGCCATGGTCATGGCTTCGACCTGGTCATGTGTCACATAGAGGGTGGTAACGCCGACTCGTCTTTGCAGCTCCGCGATATCGTGGCGGGTTTGTGCCCTCAGCTTGGCGTCGAGATTCGACAGCGGCTCATCGAGCAGGAAAAGCTTCGGCCGTCGGACCAAAGCCCTCGCAAGAGCCACGCGCTGTCGTTGACCTCCCGACAGCTGTCCCGGTTTGCGATCGATGAGGCCGCCAAGATCGACCATCTCGGCGGCGCTCGCTGCCGCCGCGACGATTGAACTGCGCTTTGCCCGAGCCGCCTTGCTGACCAGGGACGCTCCCGGCATCCGCTCCATCCGCGTCAGCCCGCGCATGACCAAAGGCAGGGAGATGTTCTGTCCCACGGTCATGTGCGGGTAAAGCGCATAGGATTGAAACACCATGGCGACGTCTCGAGCCTTGGGCGCGAGGTGATCGATGGAGTGGTCGTTCAGCCGGATCTCGCCCTCGTCTTGAGGTTCGAGCCCCGCAATGGTCCTCAGGAGAGTCGACTTTCCGCAGCCTGAGGGGCCGACGATCGCCAGGAACTCCCCGTCCTCTACGGACAGGGAGACGTTGTGCAGGATACGCGTCGACCCGAAGGACTTGCAGATCCCGCTCAGAGTGAGCGTGTTCATCGGAGGCTCCAGGCTTGCGGGATTTTCGAGCTTTACTGTTCCAGGAGCTCGTTCACCTGCGAGACCATCTCGTCGAGGGCGGCCTGCGGGGACATGGACTTGTCGACCACGGCCTGCAGATACTCGCTCATGACTTCGTTGATCTTGACGCCGTTCTGACCGGGGAACTGATACCACTCGCGCAGCTGAGGCAACTGCTCGATGGCCGTCATGTGGCGCGGCTTGTCGTCGAAATAGCCCTTGAGGAGAGCGGGATCGTCGAGCGCCAGCGTATTGACCGGGGTGTATCCGACGGTCTTGATGATTGCGGTGGTGCCTTCGGGACCACTCGCATATTTGAGGAATTTCCAGGCCGCCTCTTTGACCTTCGGATCGCGGTCCGTGGCGGTCGTGATGATGCCGACGGCACCACCCGTCACCAGTCCGGCAGGCTTGCCGTCAGGCGTGGGATAGAGCGCAGTCTTGAACCCGAAACGGTCTCCGATGGCGGATTCGTAGGACTTCAGCCGAGAGACGGAGTCGAGGAACAGACCGATCTTGCCGGCGAAGAATTGCTGACGCGCCGCCTGCTCGTTGATGACGGGCATGTGCCCCTCGTCAACCATGCGCTGATACAGTGTCAGCGCCATCAGGCCGTCCTTGCCGCCAAACGCGACCGTGCGGGTTCCGGGCTCCATGATTTCGCCACCGGCACCGTAGACCATGCCCTGAAACAACCAGGGACCGTTCAGGGTCGACCAGCTCTGATAGATGCCACCCACATCATTGCCGAGGGCAGCAATCTTGGCGGCCAGCTCGAGCAGGCCGTTCCAATCCCTCGGAATGTTGTTGGGGTCGCCGCCCGCCTGCTTGACGAGGTCGGCGTTGAAATAGACGACGGGCATCGACAGAGCGATGGGCAGGGCGACCTGCTTGCCACCCACTTGCCCGATCCCTTGTAGGGAGGCACTCCAGCCTCCGGCTTCGAAGGTTGACTTGTCAGCTGCCATGAGAGGCGCCAGATCGATTGCCAGTCCTCGATCGGCAGCAACGCCGAAACTGTTGAGGCCGAGATAGGCGACGTCGGGCATCTCGCCTGTGATCGATTCACGCAGCAAGGCCTGGATGGTGGCGTCGTAATCCTTCTGCGGCCCGCGATAGCTGATGCTGATGCCAGGATTCGCGGCCTCGAATTCGGACTTTATCTGCGCGAAGCCTGGGTCGAAGATTTGCGCCTGCGAATATTGGACGACGACCTGAACGCCGTTTGCACCGGCGACGGATGAGATCGCCATGACGCCGCTGATCGCCATCACCGATGCCAGCGTCTGGAACATCTTGATCATGAAAACCTCCCTGAGAGCGCAAGCCTATGCGCAGGATCCCCCTCGGCTGGCCGCAGGAGGAACAGTCATGACCCCGCCCACCGCTGGATCATGTCTCGGAGAGTCCTAGAGGACTGGCGTGACAGGTTGGTTACATCTAGATCAATATATGACTACGACGGAGTTGTATGGTCGATCAGCAGCTGGAATGCCCCACCCACAGATCGGCTGACGTCGTATTCGATCGGCGTTCCTTTGGCATCGACGTTCAGGGATTCCACCACCAGAACAGGCGCTCCACTCGGCAGCCGCAGCATTGCCGAATCTGCAACCGCGCAATGCTCGGCATGGATGCGCGACCATGTCCTATGGAACTCATGAACGCCGAAAGCTGCGAGCGCCTGAGAGATGGAGCCCGTCTTCTCGAAGCAGAGGTCGAGCCCGGTGAATCGTGCCGCCGGAAAATGGCGGGATGAGATGGCAACGGGGACACCGTCGATTTCGCGCAGGTCGTTGATCACGAGGCATGGCGCGCCAACGTCGAGTGCGAGATCCTCGGCCAGCTGCCTTGACGCCGCGATCGTCGAAGCATCCACCAGCCGTCCGCTCGACGTCATTCTCTGGCGTTCGATATTCGCGCTGAACCGAGTTCCGGGCCCGATGGGATAGTCAATCATCGGTCGGTGGACGAACATCCCGCGCCCCTGCTGGATTCGAATGCGGCCTCGCTCTTGGAGCGCCGCAAGCGCTTGGCGGACCGTGTGGCGATTGACGCCGAATCGAGTGGCGAGTTCGCTTTCCACAGGCAGCCGGCTCCCGGACGCAAACAGGCCGGCATCGATATCCCGCTCTATTTCCTTCTCGATCTGGCGCCAAAGAACCACTCCCGCGCGTCTCATGAACCTCTTGTTCCCACTGTGGCGCCAAGGCTTGGCTTGAAGTCCGTTCAGGCAGGCCTGCAAAGCCATGGACTGCAGGGGTGCCTTTTGAAAGCGCTCCGTCTCGATGGCATGACGATACAATTAATGCGGGGCCGTCTCGAAGAGCAAGCGCTGGCGACAGTCGAGGCACGATGGGCGGGGATGGTGCCCGTTGCTTCCCCTCCGCAGGAGCGGTCGATGCTACCCGAGACCGATGGGCTCCCGGTCCTTGGCGACGCGAGGGTCGATGCCGGCTCTCCTCAAAGTGCGATCGAGCAATTGCTCATAGATCGGCCGGCCACCGATCCATTGAGCCACGAGATCGGCTGTGACGCAGGTGATGAGTAACGGCAGAGCAAGTGTATAGGAGCCTGTGAGCTCAAGCGTCAGGGCCACGCCGACGATGGGAGCTCGAACCGAGGACGTGAACAAACCCCCCATGGCAGCAATCCCGAAGGCCATGGGCACGACACCCGCCTCGGGCATCGCGACGCTGACAAGTGTTCCGAAAGCGAGCCCGGAGCATACGGCGAGAGTGAGGATTGGAGCAAAGATGCCTCCGGGCACGCCGGTGGAGTAGCTGGTGACCATGGTGACATACCGAAGGAAGGCGAGCAGCAGCAGTGCCGTCACGCCCAGGTTCTGGGCTCCCAGCTGCATGATGACGTTTTCGCCGCCCGTGACCGCCTGGGGCAGCAGGATGAATGCGGCGCCAGTCAACAGGCCGACCACGGCGGGGTAGGCATAGGGAACCCGCGCCTGGGCTTGGCTGCCGAACTCGACCAGCCTCATGATGCCAAAGTTCAGAAGGACGCCGATGACCGCCAGCACGCATCCCAAGGGGACGAAATAGGGGAGGAGCCACAACGGGACCTCAGGCACCGTTATCGTGAGATCGGGTCCCACACCGCCGATTATCTCGGTGACGACGGTCGCCATGATCGAGGCAACGATGACCCCCATATAGGTTCGAAACGTGTAGGGAAACTGGCGGTGTGTCTCCTCGATGATGAACAGCACCGCAGCCAGCGGCGCATTGAAGGCGCATGCGAGTCCAGCGGCGGCACCGGCTGCCAGCAATCCGCGCCGATCGAGATCGGAAGTCTTCGAGAACTGCGACACGCCGGCTGCAACGGAGGCTCCGGTATGAATGGTGGGACCTTCGCGTCCGAGAACCAGCCCGGAGGAAATCGCCG
This sequence comes from Rhodoligotrophos appendicifer, assembly GCF_007474605.1. NCBI lineage: Bacteria > Pseudomonadati > Pseudomonadota > Alphaproteobacteria > Hyphomicrobiales > Rhodoligotrophaceae > Rhodoligotrophos > Rhodoligotrophos appendicifer. The sequence goes on from NZ_VHKL01000001.1 coordinate 821,045, forward strand.
TTATGCCGGCAACGAACTTCACGGGAAGGACCCGCAGCCAGTGAACGGTGCGGAGCCCCTCCATGGCGCCTTCGATTTCCTGGACACCACTTCCTCCCGCTTCGGGAGCAAACCGTTGAACGAGAAAGACTGCGAGAACCGTACAAGCCATGGTGATGAGGGCCGCCGCAACGACGAGCCACGGACCCTCGAGGACCCTGCCCAACCATTGTGGCCATTGGATCAGAAGATCGATCAAGAGGTGGAAGACCGAGCCGATCAGTCCGGCGCCAGCCCCGACGACAATGGCCAAGGCGACATAACGAGCGTCGTCCTTGCGAGAAATATCATTCTGATCCGCCAACAGTACTCCCCCGGCTAGGTCCGCCGCTGTTCCAGCGGGACCTTCGCGTCCCCCGATCCACTCCAGTCCCGCGCCTTCTCAGTGATAACCTTCTCCGGGCTTCAGCTTCCCCCGGAAGGTCCAGTAGATGAAACCGGTGTAAATCAGGATGATCGGAACCAGGGGAACGGCGCCGAGCAGGAGAAAGAGCTGGCTCTCCGGCACGGCAGAGGCGTCCCAGAGAGTGATCGTCGGCGGAACCAGATAGGGAAAGACTGAGATCGCCAGGCCGAGGAAACAGAGCAGAAAGAGCGCGACGGAAGAACTGAAGGTCTGCAGTCCCCTCGCATTGGCGATGCCCCGGGAAGCGAGCCAGGCGAACAGCGCCGTCAGCAGCGGCACGGGCCAGAGGTAATAGATCTCAGGCTCCTTGAACCAGCGGTCGGTCAAACCGGGGAAGGCCAGAGGTGTCCAGATCGAGACCGCTACGATGAAGGCGACGAGCAGGATGAGCGCGATAGGTGCCCAACGCTGGGCCTTCGCCTCCAGAGGCCCCTCGACGCGCATCATCAGCCATCCGGACCCGAGCAGCGCATAGCCGGCGACGAGGCCGAGCCCGCAGAGGATCGCGAATGGATGCAACCAATCGAAGGGTCCGCCGGCGAACTGTCCATCGACCACCGTGATGCCGTGGATGACCGTCCCGAGCACCGTTCCCTGGCAAAATGCGGCGACCACCGAGCCACCGGCAAAGGCGACGTCCCACCAGTGATGATTGGGTTTGGAAACGAATCGAAACTCGAAGGCGACGCCCCGGAAAACCAGTCCGAGGAGCATGAAGATGATCGGCAGGTAGAGGGCCGGCATGATGACGGCAAAGGCTTTTGGAAAGGCGATCCAAAGTCCTCCACCACCCAGGACCAGCCAGGTTTCGTTCCCATCCCAGAAGGGGGCGACGGAATTCATCATCTGATCCCGCTCGCCCTCTTCGCGGGTCCAGGGAAACAGGATGCCGATGCCGAGATCGAAGCCGTCGAGTACCACATAGAGGACGATGGCGGTCCCGATCAGGGCAGCCCAGATCAGGGGCAGATAATATTCGAACCAGAGGCTGTCCATGATTCGTCACTCCCCCGCATGAATGGCTTTGCGGCCGGCATCGTGGGCAGCCGACAGCGGTCTGAGCGCCGAGGCGTCGTCGTCTTCATGAGCGGAAACGTCGGGCCCGATGTCGAGAAGGCGGTTGATGTAGTAGATCCCCGCTGAGAACACGACGCCATAGACCAGCACGAAGAGGATCAGCGTCGTCAGGACCGCACCGGCCGTGACGGGGGAAATGGCATCCACCGTGCGCAGGATGCCTGTGGCGACCCAGGGCTGCCGGCCGACCTCGGTGGTAAACCAGCCCGACAAAACGGCAATGAACCCGATCGGCCAGGTTTGGGCCACGAAACGAAGATATTTCCCCGGAACGAAGAGTTTCCCCCTCCACCAGAGAAACGCACCGACGAGCACCGTCAGCATCATGATGCCCCACATGCCGATCATCACGCGAAAGGCAAAGAAGGGGATCACCACGGGCGGCCGATCCTCTGGAGGAAAGGCCTTGAGCCCCTTGATGGTGCCATCGAGCGAGTGGGTCAGGATCAGGCTGCCGGCATAGGGGATGGCGATCTGGAAGTCGTTTCTCTCTTCCTTCTCGTTCGGCCATGCAAACAGCACCCACGGGATCGGACCGGCCTCTTCGGCGGGCCAATGCCCCTCCATGGCCGCGACCTTCACCGGCTGATGTTCCAGCGTATTGAGCCCGCTCGCGTCTCCGAGAAAGGCCTGTACCGGAACCAGGATCAACAGCAGGCCGAGGCTCATATGGATCATGATCCTGGCCTTTTCGACCGCCTTGCCGGCGAGCAGCCACCGTGCTCCGACCGCGAAAATCACGAAGGCGGTCGTAATATACGCCGCCACCACCATGTGCCCGAGCCGGGTCGGGAACGTGGGATTGAAGATGATTTTCATCCAGTCCACGGGAACGGCGATCCCGTCTCTGATCTCGTGTCCGGCAGGAAACTGCATCCAGCTGTTGGCGGACAAGATCCAGAACGCCGACATGGTCGTGCCGACGGCGACGGCGACGCAGGCGACGAAGTGGAGCCACGGCGGCACTTTGTTCCAGCCGAACAGCATGAGGCCGAGGAACGTCGCCTCGAGGAAGAAGGCCGTAAGGACTTCGTAGCCGATCAAGGGGCCGATGACATTGCCCACAACTTCGGAAAAGCGGCTCCAATTGGTGCCGAATTGATAGGAGAGAACGATCCCCGAGACGACCCCCATGGCGAACGATACGGCGAAAACCTTCGTCCAGAAGCGAGCGAGCTGGTGGTAGTGATCCCGCGAAGTCGCCAGCCACATGCCCTCGAGAGTGGCGATCCAGGCGGCGAGGCCGATGGTGAATGAGGGAAAGATGATGTGGAAAGTGATCGTGAACGCAAACTGGATTCTCGCCAGGATTACGGGATCCAAGTCCATGCGCTGCGTCCTCCATTTCACACGCGGCGAGGCGGCAGGTCACCTCCACGCCGATCGTCTGGTCCTCGTGACCGTGCGTATTAAACTATACTGCGTAAGCTTGGTGCACAGTGAAATATCGATGAACGTTGCTAAATCACAGGGCGTATTCTTGGTTAACGGCGAAAGAATATAAGAAAATCGCGCTCCGGCTCATATCTGTTCAATGCACCGCCGACGTCGTTGACGATCAAAAACGATCAGTATGGGAATGACGTGCGTAAGCGATTGCTGGATGTGGACCATTTTCCGTCGTGGTGTGATTCGTTTTGGCTGCAGCAGAGTTCGGGATGAGATCATTGACTTTGACTGGTCCGAGCCTTAGACGACCTGCGCCTGTCGACCCTATCGACCCAAGTCTTATCGACTTTCCCAAGCTCACGGACAGCCCATGTCGGCCTCTCCCAGTGATGTCGGCCATGATCGCAGACGCGACAACATCGTCCGTGGCATCCTGCTGACCTTGGGCGGCATCTTCCTCTTCGCCACCCAGGATGCCGCTCAGAAGTTCCTCGTCCAGTCCTATTCGCCGTTCCAGATCACCATGATGAGGTTTTGGGCGTCCTTCGCCTTTTCCTTTGCCATCATGGTGCGCCAAGGGGAGATCCGCGGCGCATTTCGGTCGGGCTCGCCAATATTGCAGGTCCTGCGGCCCATCTTCCTTGTCGTCGACATCTGGCTGTTCAGCTTCGCATTGCAAACGATCTCCCTCGCCGAACTCCAGGCGATCTTGTTGATCTATCCGCTGATCGTGACCCTCGTGGCCATTCCTCTGCTCAAGGAGAAGGTCGGCATCTTCAGGATGGTGGCGGTCTGTGTGGGGTTTCTCGGCGCTCTGGTCATCGTCCGTCCGGGCGGGGTCCCCTTCGATTTCGGCGTTTTCTGTGCGATTGGCGCTGCAGTGACCTACGCCCTTTATATCGTCCTGACCCGGAAGGTGTCCGAAACCGACTCCACGGCGACCAGCATGTTTTACGTGGGCGTGATTGGGCTGATCATGACCTCGGCCGTCGGCATTTTCTTCTGGCAGCCGCCCGACGCGGCGTCCTGGGCGCTCATTCTCTACATCATGGTCACGGGGTGTGTTTCACATGCGATGATCATTGCCGCCTTGGGAATGGCACCAGCCAGTGTCCTTCAGCCCTTTAACTATACATCGCTGCCCTGGGGGATTTTGCTCGGATACGTGCTCTTTGGCCAGATGATCGACCCCATTTCGCTGATGGGAGCCATCGTCATTATCGCGGCAGGCCTCGTCGTCATGGCCCGCGAGCGGATCAAGAAGATCCGCCCGGTGACGAATCCGCCTCTTCCCGGCAAGGATTGAGCGTCGGGAACGGTGGACGGGAACGGCCGAACTGTTTCGGATCGCTGACTAGTTGGCGGGCGAACCGGATCTCTGAGCGCCGGTGATGACCTTCTTGCAATCAGGATTGAGGTCGCGGGCTCTTCGGAACAGGCATTGCTTCACCTCTTCCGCGCTGGGAATGAACTCGCTGCAGAGGCGGATCGCATCGGGAATGCAGGCCGTACGTTCCTCTGCCGTACCCTCATACTCTTCAGCGAAGGCCGGACTTGCGGTGAGAAAAATCGCCGAGGCGACAGCGGCAGCTCCCAATGTGGCCATACGACAACGCACGCGCGAATCCCTACACTTTGAAAGCTGACAGCGAACTATGCGGGGGCGCCATACAATTGGCAACCGTTTAACCTCGAAGTCGATGCGGAACATGCGACGCTCTCGTTCTGGAACGCAGCCTCGGCTGTATGACGAGGACCGGGCTGCAGGATCTTAGACTTCCCGCATGAATGATTGGTGAGGAACGCAGGTCACTCTGACGGATCGAAGCTCGGGCGAAGCCTGCCGGCAAATTATGGAACAGGGAGAGACGCCTCACGTTGGTTAACAGGAAACTGGTAACTAGGAGGATAAGATGTCTGCCTCTGATCGGTGGAGAAATGAAGGTCGCCATCGCGACGACGAGTTTTACAGATATGGTCGCGAGCGCGACACAGATGACGATCAGGCGATGCACAGGTCGCGGGATTACGCGCGCCGAGAGGGTAGCCGCAGCAATCATTTCGGAAGCGGCCGTGAGTCCCACGAAGATTATGGCGGCCGGGGAAGTGACTTTTCCGGAAGTGGCTTCGGCCAGGACAGGAGTTTTGGTCGCTCCGACCCCGGGCGCGGCTCCTCAGGCTGGCGCGAGGACGACCGGGACACCGGTTCTTTCGGGTATGGGAATTATGGCCATTCCGGCCCATTCGGCTCGTCGGTCCGCCATGAGCACAACGAAGATTTCCGTTCGGGCTATCGCGGAGGTTCCGGAGGTGACGACTGGCGGGGCCAACCCTCTAGAGGCCGAGGCTACGGACAGGGTGATCACCGCCGCCGCTATGGTGAAGGCGACTGGGGTGACCGTCATCGTGATGACGATCGCGGGTTCTGGGACAAGGCATCGGACGAGGTGTCCTCATGGTTCGGTGACGAGGATGCCCAACGTCGTCGCCAGCAGGATGAACATCGCGGCCGCGGACCGAAAGGCTACACCCGATCCGACGATCGCATTCGCGAGGATGTAAATGACCGTCTCACCGACGATTGGCGCGTCGACGCTTCCGAGATCGACGTTAAGGTCTCGGGTGGCGAAGTGACGTTGTCGGGCCACGTGTCCAGCCGTGATCAGCGGCGCCGGGCGGAGGATATCGCGGAGTCTGTCTCCGGCGTCAGTTACGTGCAGAACAATATGCGCGTGAAGGATAACCGGACCGTTGGGACCACCGGGTCGTCCCAGGCAGGAGCGGCTGGCAGCGTTGGCCAGTCCACGGCTCCCGGTCAGCAGGCGGGAACGACGACACGCGGGTCCGGTAACTCGTAGCGAGAGACAAAAGGGGCGCCTGGAAGGGCGCCCTTTCCTTATGGGCATACCGCTTGCATCGGCCACCGAAGGGAAAGCGGAGTGGCGATCATGGCGGGGAATGTCATCAGCTTAGGTGGGGCCATCGTTCCGGAGGAAGCTCAGGCCAACGCTACGCTCGTCGAAGAGCTTGAGCGCCTGCTGGAAGCAGCCAAGGCCGGGGAAATCATCGGAATGGCAGGCAGCTATGTGCACAAAGGTCGTGCAGCCTCCTATTCATATGCTGGAAATGTCGGCGGCTTTGCCATCATCGGCGGCCTCGAATGCGCCAAGGAACATCTGGTGCGGCTGGCCCTGCTCTAGCGTCGATGAGCAAAGAAAGATCTTGCTACGGTGAAAAACTGGTGATCCGGACATTTGATTCGGAACTCCTCTATTCGGCCTGAGTTCTCAAGGCAGGCATAGTGGAGGCAACAGATGGCCAAATCACCGAAAACTCTCGACGACCTTTTTCTTGATTCCCTGAAAGACGTTTACTTCGCTGAAAAGAAGATTCTGGTAGCGCTGCCGAAGATGGCGAAGGCCGCACAGAATTCCGAGCTCAAGGCGGCGTTTGAAAAGCATAAGGGGGAGACCCAAGGCCAAGTCGAACGGCTTGAGCAAGTATTTCAGCTCCTGGACAAGAAGCCACAGGGAAAGACGTGTCCTGCAATTCTCGGGATCATCGAAGAGGGTACCGAGATCATGGAGGAATACAAGGGATCGCCCGCTCTTGATGCTGGCCTTCTGGGCGCGGCACAGGCTGTGGAGCATTACGAGATCACTCGATACGGCTCCCTGCGTGCCTGGGCCACGGAACTCGGCATGAAGGATGCTGCTGCTCTGCTGCAGCAGACCTTGGACGAGGAATCGGCCACCGACCAAGCTCTGACGCAGCTTGCGACATCAGTCGTCAACATGCAGGCCGAAGCTGCCTGATCCTGAGAGGGCTCCGACGCGAGCCCTCTTTCTTTTCGCGCTTGTCGTTTGACACAATGGCAGCAGCTTTCCGGAGGCGAACGTGGCGCCAGGTGTCGATGCCCCTCCTGGGGGCGATTCCAAAAAATCGGCTTGGTTGCTGGCGTTCGCGCTCGGTATGAGCGTCGGTAGCCTGTTCTCAGCCCGGCCGTCCCGGCAGCGGCCGAGCAGGATCGCGTCGGACAGGGGCGCGCGCAATCCTGCTTCCTCCGATGCACGCGTCCCGTCGGATCTCGACCGGCATCATGGTCACCAACATGGCCGGGGGAGATCCGCGGAAAAGCCGAGCAGCATGCCGGCCAAGGGCTGGAAGGATATCCTGTTTCGCGTCTACCGGGAGTTTTCCGACGACCGGCTCCTCGCCGTGGCCGCTGGTGTCACGTTTTACATGCTTCTGGCGCTCTTTCCCGCAATAGGAGCCTTCATCGCCATCTACGGTCTTTTTGCCGATCCGGTGCAGATACAAGGTCATCTGTCGGCGCTTTCAGGGGTGTTGCCCGAAGGCGGGATCACCATCATTGGTGAGCAGGTGCAAAGCCTCTCTGCTCAGAAAGGCTCGACCCTTGGGATCGGTGCTGTCACGGGAATTCTCATTTCCCTCTGGAGCGCCAACACCGGCATGAAGGCGGTATTCGACGCCCTCAATGTCGTCTACGAGGAGGAGGAAAAGCGCAGTTTCTTGCGGCTCAACCTCATCTCGTTGAGCTTCACTCTTGGGTGCATGGTCATTGGGATCGTGGCGATCGCTGGAGTGGTTTTCGTTCCGATTATCCTCAATGCAGTTGGGCTCGGGGGGTCTGTTCAGGGTGTCGTGATCTCCCTGGTGCGATGGCCGCTCATGCTCCTCTTTTTCGCGGCCGCAATCGCCGTCCTTTATCGCTATGGCCCGAGCCGGAGTCGCGCGAAGTGGCGCTGGGTGACATGGGGGGCCATCCTTGCCGCCGTGCTGTGGCTGGGAGGCTCGGCTCTTTTCTCCTGGTATGTGTCGAATTTTGGATCCTACAACGAAACCTATGGATCTCTGGGGGCCGCGGTCGGTTTGATGATGTGGATGTGGCTCTCGACGTCCATCGTTCTGTTATGCGGCGAGCTGAATGCAGAACTGGAGCACCAGACGGCCATGGACTCGACGGCCAAGCCTCACCGGCCACTGGGTGAACGTGGCGCGCAGATGGCCGACACGGTGGGTGCCCCGCAGTAGCGTTCTGACCTTCCTCAAAATGATTGAAGGCCCGGCCTGTATCTCCTGTGACGGGTGCCCACAACGCGCCTAGGATGCCCTCCTGTGTCGTCAGGAGAAGACATGTCGAACCCAAGCGGCAGCTACATCATAAGGGGTGGAAAACCGGGCTTCGAACGGCTTCGCCTCCTGACCTCGGTGATGTCGCCGGGGACGCGAGCTCTGCTTCAAGAAGTGGGCATCCCCGAAGGTGCCCGAGTGCTGGATTTGGGAACCGGCAGCGGGGGCGTAGCCCGCGAGCTGGCCAAGAGGGTGGGTCCTGCGGGGACCGTTATTGCGCTCGACATTGATCCCACCCAGATCGCATTGGCGAAATCGTCAGAGGCGGGGGAGGCGGACGACCGTATTGAATTTCAGCAGGGTGATGTCTCGGACCCGGCACTGATCGGCAGCTTAGGGCCTTTTGACGTGATCTATGCCCGATTTTTGCTGTCCCATTTGAGGGTGCCGGACGAGATTGTGCACGCAGCTGCGGCTGCCCTGGCTCATGGGGGACGAATGATCGTCGAGGACGTCCACTTTGCCGGGCATTTCTGTCACCCGCGGTCGGAAGCCTTCGAGAGATATGTCGAGCTGTATGGCGCCGCGGCGCGACAACGCGGGGCGGATCCGGATATCGGTATCAGCCTGCCGCATCGCCTGTTGCAGGCCGGCTTGCAGGATGTGGACGGGCGGGTGAGTCAACCCGCCGGGTGTCAGGGCCCAGTCAAACAGATTGCCGCCGTGACGTGGCAGAACATTCAAGACGCAGTGATAGACGGCGGGCTGGTGTCGGAGGATGAGGCGCGGCATATCCTCGATGAGTTGATCAGGCTGGCTGAAGATGACGCCGTCTTCATGACCACTGCGCGCGTGGTCCAGGCTTGGGGGCGAAAGTCCTCCTGATCGTCGCGGGCTCTATTCCATTGCCAGGATCATGTTCCGGACCACGGGATAGATCTCCCGCTCCCAATGCTTGCCGCTGAATACGCCGTAATGTCCGACATTGGCCTGCAGGTGATGACGCTTGAGATGCGGCCGGAGGGACTGGCAGAGATCATGCGCTGCTGAAGTCTGTCCCATCGCGCAGATGTCGTCCCGCCCACCCTCGACGGTCAGAAGCGCTGTGTGCCGGATTGCAGCGGGATTGACGATGTCGCCGCGAAAGGTGAAGTCGCCCGTTGCAAGCTCGGCGCGCTGGAAGATCCGATCGATGGTCTCGATATAGAATTCCTCGGGGAGGTCGAGCACGGCAAAGTATTCGTCATAGAATTTTTTTATTCGTTCAGCCTGTTCGGTTTCTCCCGCCGCCAGGTGGTCATAGAGACGTCCATGGGCGGCGCGGTGCCGGTCCATGTTCATGGCCATGAAGGCCAGGAGTTGGAGGAAGCCTGGATACACGCGCCGACCCTTGCCGGCAAAGCGGTTCGGGACTTCGGCGATAACGGAATTCTGAAACCAGGACAGCGATTTGGCGACGGCGAATTCATTGACTGCGGTGGGGCTCTCACTGGGGTCGATAGGCCCGGCCATCAAGGTCATCGAGCGCGGCGTGGCCGGATGCCTGTCCTCCGACATGATGGAGACGGCGGCCAACGTCTGTACGCAGGGCTGGCAGACGGCAAGCACATGCGCCCCTGGCCCGATCGTCTCCAGGAAGCGACAAATATAGGCGACGTAATCGTCCACGCCGAACACACCGGCCTCGACCGGCACGTCTCGGGCATTGGCCCAATCGGTGAGGTAGACTTCATGATCCTTCAGCATCGTCTGCACGGTGCCGCGGAGAAGCGTCGCGAAATGTCCGGACAAGGGAGCGACGATCAGCACTTTCGGCTGCGGTGCATCGATGTCCTTGGAAAACTTCAGCAGGTTCCCAAAGGGGAGGTTGAGCGCGGTCTCCAGCGTGACCGGCACATCGCGGTTTCCGACCATGACAGAAGCAATGCCGAAGCTGGGTCGCGTATGTGTGAGCTCGAACCGGCTCGTGAGCACCATGGCGGCCTCGAACTGCCGCATGAAGGCACTGCCCCCCATCCACGGGAACGCTTGCAGCAGAGCTGACCAGCTTCGCGCCATCACACGCAGCGGAGCGAAGGCGTCCTCCTGAAATTGGTAAGCCTGGTACAGCATGCCCCGATTGCCCCATCGCTTTTATGGCAATGCAAAAAGCTAGTGCAAAACTTGCTGCGTTGCGAGAAGATTAAACCACAACGACATTATGGCGGAGTCGAACGGGTGACGGGCGCAGCGCTGACGATTTCGTCGAAGAACTATTCCTCCTGGTCATTGAGAGGGTGGCTGCTCTGCAAGATGGCGGGCCTCGACTTTGAGGAGCAGAGGGTTGACATCGACTCGCCGGAGATGCGCCAGGAGCTGTTGCTTCTGTCGCCCTCGGTTCTGGTGCCGCGCCTGACCCATGGCAGCGTCGTCGTGTGGGACACGCTGGCGATTGCCGAGTATTTGGCGGAGATCAGGCCGAAAGCGGGATTGCTGCCGAAAGACCGAGTGGCCAGGGCTCACTGCCGGGCGGTGTCCGGAGAGATCCATTCCGGATTCTACAATCTGCGCTCCGCCCTGCCGATGAATCTCAAGGCGAGACATAATGCCTTCAAGATCTTCTCGGGCGCACGGCCCGACGTGGAACGAGTGAAGGCGATATGGAGCGAATGCCTCCAGACGTATGGTGGCCCCTACCTCTTTGGAGAGTTGTCGGTCGCGGATGCGATGTATGCGCCGGTCTGCACTCGATTTCGGACCTATGCCGTCGAGCTCGATCCGCTGCTTGATGACTATTGTGAGCGGATATTCGAGTGGCCCTTGATGCAGGAGTGGACCGAGGCCGCTATGGAAGAACCCGATGAGATTATCGAGCTGGAAGTCGAGTTCTAGCTCGAGTTCACAGTTCTTTTAGCCTGTCTTCAAACCTTAATATTTCCGTCAACGGGGCGACATCTGCGACCGGCATTCCACCTTCATCAAATTGAAGATGGAGTGGGGTCATGCGGTCAATATTCCTATCATCGGTCGCCTTTGTTGCCTTGAGCTGCATGAATGTCTCGGCGGAGGAGCAAACCTACTCCGCCACCCTGGTTGGACACGCGATCCTTCCGGCAGCGACGACTGTTCAGCCGCCGGCCGACGCGCCCGACCATCTGAAAAATGCCGGGAAATTCACGACGCCCGACCGCAAGCGCGCAAACGGGGTTGGGACGGTTCCGGGCAAGGACGGCGCCCGTGTGACGGACGTGAAATTGCCGCTCGATGGGCAGGCCGTGCAGGGCTTCTCGGGGATCAAGACGATGCCGGACGGCACCTTCTGGTCCCTGTCGGATAACGGCTTCGGCTCAAAGGTGAACTCCTCCGACGCAGCCCTGATGCTGCATCACCTCAAATTCGACTGGGATCAGGGCAAGGTCGAACGGATGGAAACACTGTTTCTGCGTGACCCCAACAAGGTTGCGCCATTCCCCATCGCGCTTGAGGGAACGGATACGCGCTATCTCACAGGGGCGGATTTCGATGTGGAATCCATTCAGCCGGTCGCAGATGGCTTCTGGATCGGTGAGGAGTTCGGTCCCTACCTGCTGAAATTCGATAAGCAGGGCCAGCTGGTCTCCGTCCACGGCACCATGGTCGATGGCAAGGAAGTCAAATCTCCGGACCACCCCACTGTCACTGTTCAGGCCAATCCCGCCGCCAAGGCGCCGGTCTTCAATTTGAAGCGCTCGGGCGGGTACGAGGGTCTGGCGCAGTCACCTGATGGAACGAAGCTTTACGCTCTCCTCGAAGGCCCTCTCTTCTTGGAGGACGCTTCCGTGGAGAAGGTCGACGGAAATTCTGCACTGCGGGTGATCGAATTCGACATTGCCGGCGGGAAGTGGACGGGCCGCTCTTGGCTTTACCCCCTCGCTCAGGGCGGTGAGGCGATCGGTGACTTCAATATGATTGACGAGACCACGGGCCTCGTCATCGAAAGAGACAATGGCGCCGGCACGCAGGCAAAGGCTTGCGCCGCCCCGGCGAAGCCTGCCGCGGACTGCTTCGACAAGCCCTCGAAAGTGAAGCGGATCTATAAGATCTCTCTGCCGCAGGACGGACGCGGCGAGGCCGTTCGGAAGATCGGCTACATCGACCTGCTCAAGATCAAGGATCCGCAAGGCAAGGCCCGCCAGGGCGGTGGTGAGGGCTTCTACGACATGCCCTTCGTTACGATCGAGAATGTCGATGTTGTCGATCCCACGCATATCGTGGTCGGCAATGACAACAACCTGCCGTTCTCTGCCGGACGCGCCGTCGATAAGGCCGATGACAACGAGTTCGTTCTGCTCGAAGTCGGCGACTTCCTGAAAGCCCAATAAACACCCTCTCCCAGCGCGCAGCCAGGAGCTCAGAACCATGAACGAGATGATGAAGCCGCGTGGGCAGTTTCGTGCCCACGCCTATGAGGCCAGCGACGATGTCGGACGGAACGACGCTCGGAATGAGACGATGGGCGACATCATCGCCGCTCGCTTCTCGCGCCGGGCCCTGCTGAAAGGCGCCTTGGCGGTGACGGCCATTCAGGCGACCGTGAGCCCGTTGGCCATGTTAGCCTCCAACCCAGTGCACGCCGCGACGCCCTCCGCATTTTCTTTCGATGAGGCAATGGCGGGTGTCGACGAGACCCATCACGTGGCCGACGGCTACGACATGCAGGTGCTGATCCGCTGGGGCGACAAGCTGTTCACGGACAGTCCCGAATTCGATCCGATGACGCAGACGTCGGATAAGCAACGCCGCCAGTTCGGCTACAACAACGACTATGTCGGCTTCATTCCGCTGGAAGGGGCACCGGCGGGGGAAAGCCGCGCGCTCCTGGTCGTAAATCATGAGTATACGGACGAGCACATGATGTTCCCGGGCATCGTGACCATCGAGGACAAGGTCCCCGAGGGCGCGGCTGCCGATGCCAAGCCGGAGCCGACACTGGTCGTGGCGCCCGCCACCAAGGATCGTGTCGACATCGAAATGGCCGCGCATGGCGGAACGGTCGTCGAGATCCGCCGCCGTGAAGGGGCTCCCTGGTCGGTGCAGTTGGACAGCCCTTACAACCGGCGCATCACCGCCGAGACCCCGATCGAGATCACGGGGCCCGCCGCCGGCAATGCGAGGCTCCAGACCAAGGAGGACCCCACGGGTCGCTCGGTGAAGGGCACCATCAACAACTGCGCCGGTGGGGTGACGCCTTGGGGCACATACCTCATGGCGGAAGAAAATTTCCACGGCTACTTCAGCGGCAGCTTGCCGAGTGATCATCGGGAATCTGCGAACTACAAGCGCCTGGGTATCCCGGGTGCCAGCTATGAATGGGCAGGTTTCTACGATCGCTTCGATGTATCCAAGGAGCCTAATGAACCGAACAGGTTCGGCTACATCGTGGAGGTCGATCCGCTCGATGCAGCGTCGACGCCGAAGAAGCGAACTGCCCTCGGTCGCATGAAGCACGAGGGTGCCGAAAGCGTCCTGGCCCAGGACGGCAGGGTCGTGTTTTACTGCGGGGACGATGAGCGATTCGATTATATCTACAAATTCGTGACCTCTGGAACATTCAAACCGAACGACCGCGCCGCGAACATGGATCTCCTCGACTCGGGAACGCTGCACGTCGCCCGTTTCTCCGCGGATGGAACGATGGAGTGGTTGCCGCTGGTCTACGGCCAGGGGCCGCTCACCTCGGCGAATGGGTTTCAGAGCCAGGCTGACGTCGTGATCGAGACACGGCGTGCGGCGGATCTGCTCGGCGCCACGAAGATGGATCGGCCGGAAGACGTCCAGGCGAACCCGAAGACGGGCAAGGTCTACGCCATGCTGACCAACAACACCAAGCGCAAGGCCGATCAGGTGGACGCTGCAAATCCTCGCGCAGCCAATGCCTTCGGGCACATCATCGAAATCACCGAAACGGATGGTGGTTTCGCATCATCGACCGGACGGTGGGAAGTCCTGCTGAAATGCGGTGATCCCGCGATTGCCTCGGTCGGAGCGTCATTTTCCACGGCGACCACTGCGAATGGCTGGTTCGGCATGCCGGACAATTGCGCCATCGACGCAGAGGGGCGCTTATGGGTCACGACCGACGGCAATAGTCCGAAAGCGACAGGTCGGACAGATGGCCTGTGGGCCGTAGACACCGAGGGTGAGGCGCGCGGTACCGCAAAACTGTTCTATCGCGTGCCGGTGGGCGCTGAGATGTGCGGACCAGAGCCGACGCCCGATCTGACGACGTTCTTCGTTGCCGTTCAGCACCCCGGTGACGAGGGCCCCGATTATGCAGCCTTCGGCCGCCCTTCCTACTTCGAGGATCCCTCCACGCGGTGGCCGGACTTTGCCAAAAATATGCCCCCGCGACCTTCAGTCGTAGCGATCACTCGCAAGAACGGGGGCAAAATTGCGACTACAGAGTGACCGAAATAAGTCTTAGGTGAAGGCACATCGATGCAAAAAGCGCTCAGCCTGGTTCCGCAACTCTTGCATTCCAAGAAGGCTCGCAAGAACCTCAAGCAGATGTTGAATGAGCGGAGGCTGTTGAAGGAGGCCGACTTCGTCTGCGTTTCGTTTCCCAAGTCGGGAAGGACGTGGCTTCGGGCCATGCTGACGCGCTTATACCAGGTTCGCTACGATCTTCCCGATGGTTTGCTGATAGGTTACAGCGACCTCCATCGGCTGAATCCCCGTATTCCGAATATCTTTTTCACGCATGACTGCCTCCCTTTGGGTGGGGTGGCCAGTCTCGATCCGGACAAGACGAAATATCGTCGGTCGCGTGTCTTCTTCTTGGGTCGGCATCCGATTGATGTGGTCGTTTCGCAATATCACCAGATCACGATGCGCGGACCCGGCAAGCGTGAGAACTTGTCCGGCGGAAAGGATTTATTCACCTTTGCGACCGAACCTGGTTTCGGGATCCACACGATCATCGCCTACGAGAATCATTGGCTTGAGGCTTCGGAAAGAACACCCGGAGTCTTGGTGGCCAAATACGAGGAGATCCGCCAGGAGCCGGAGACGGAGCTGGCGCGGGTGACAAGCTTCCTGGGCGAGCGCTTCTCGGCTGACGAGATCGCGGAGGCCGTCGAGTTTTGCGCCTTCGAGAACCTTCAGCGGCGTGAGCGCGAGCACTACTACGTCAATTCAGGCTTGCGGCCGACCGATCCCTCAGACCCGCGATCCTTCAAGGTGCGGCGTGGCAAGATGCACGGTTACCTCGATTATTTCGACACGGAACAGCTGGCCGTACTGAAAAAGATTGTCGACGACCAGCTGGATCCGCGTTGGAACTACGAGGTGGCGCTGCACGGGACCGGCGACAGGGAACCGCGCTCGACCCCCGCGACCTGGACAATGAATCACTCCCCCGCTACTCACTGACGTCACTGGCTACTTCAGACGTATGGCGTTCGTGGAACGACTTTCCACGATGCACAGTTTCCCTACGTCTCTTCCCTCTGATCCAGGAATGTCATGACGCAGGAAACATCGTCTCCGTCCTCTCCGGCTGCTGTAATTCGTTCAGTTATCAGAGAGGGGCGGCCCTTTCCCCTGGGAGCCACTTGGGATGGCTTAGGGGTCAATTTCGCAATCTTCTCGGCCCATGCGACGAAGGTGGAGCTCTGCCTTTTCGACACCCAGGGTAAAACCGAGCTGGAGCGGATCGAGCTCCCGGAATACACCGATGAAGTCTGGCACGGTTATTTGCCGGCAGCGCGTCCCGGCACCGTCTATGGCTACCGAGTTTACGGTCCCTACGAACCGGATGTCGGACACCGGTTCAATCACAATAAGCTGCTGATCGATCCGTATGCCAAGCAGCTCGTCGGCCGCGTGAATTGGGGCGACGAACTCTTTGGCTACACGATTGGATCGCCCGACCAGGACCTCTCATTCGATGAGCGGGACAGTGCTCACCTCGTGCCGAAATGTCGGGTGATCGACCCGGCCTTCACTTGGGGGCAGGAGCGACGTCCGCATGTCTCCTGGGATCGGACCATCGTCTACGAGATGCATGTGAAAGGGTTCACGGCTCTTAATCCGAACATCCCGGAGGACGAACGCGGGACCTTCGCCGCTCTCTGCCGCGACCGCGTCCCGGCCTATCTGAAAGGTCTCGGCGTAACCTCCGCCGAGCTGCTCCCGGTCCACGCCTTCGTCGATGACAGCTATCTGGTGGAAAAGGGGCTCAAGAATTACTGGGGCTACAACTCCATCGGCTTTTTTGCCCCAGCCCCTCGCTATCTCCACTCGCCCTTCGTCAACGAATTCAAGGAGATGGTCAACCAGTTCCATGCCGCCGGGATCGAAGTCATCCTGGACGTGGTCTATAACCATACGGCCGAAGGAAACGAGCTGGGACCGACCCTGTCCTTCAAGGGCATCGATAACGCCAGCTACTACAGGCTGCTTCCGGACCAGAAACGCTATTACATCAATGACACCGGGACCGGAAACACGGTGAACCTTTCGCATCCGCGCGTCCTCCAGATGGTCGCAGATTCTCTGCGCTATTGGGCGACCGAGATGCGAGTCGACGGTTTCCGTTTCGACCTCGCCACCATTCTGGCGCGCGAACCCTATGGCTTCGACGAAGGTGGCGGCTTCCTGGATGCGTGTCGTCAGGACCCCGTTCTCTCCAGCGTGAAGCTGATTGCCGAACCTTGGGACATCGGTCCCGGTGGTTATCAGGTGGGCCAGTTTCCTCCCGGATGGGCCGAATGGAACGATAAGTTCCGCGACACGGTCCGGTCCTACTGGAAGGGCGACGAGGGCAAGGTGCCCGATTTCGCGGCCCGCATTTCAGGCTCGGGAGATCTCTTCAACAAGCGCGGCCGCCGGCCCTGGTCCAGTGTCAACTTCATCACCGCCCATGACGGCTTCAACCTGCACGACCTCGTCTCCTACAACGACAAGCACAACGAGGCCAATGGCGAGGAAAACCGCGACGGCCACTCGAACAATCATTCCTGGAACCATGGCGTGGAGGGGCCGACCGAGGATGAGGAAATCATAGAGCTGCGGGAGCGCCAGAAACGAAATCTGCTGGCCACTCTGCTGCTGTCGCAGGGCACTCCAATGATTCTCGCGGGCGACGAGTTTGGACATACCCAGCAGGGCAATAACAACGCCTATGCGCAGGACAACGAGATCAGCTGGCTTGACTGGGAGAACGTGCCGCCGAGCGGACGGTCTCTGATGGAATTCACCCGGCAGCTCATCGCCGTGCACCAGACCTATCCGATTCTGCATCGAGGACGTTTTCTGGGAACGGAATACAATGAAGAGCTGGACGTCAGGGACCTGATCTGGATCTCCCCAAACGGCGCCGAAATGAACTCCGATCAGTGGGAAGATGCCAATGCCCGTTGCTTCGGCATGCTGATGGATGGCCGTGCCCAGCCCACCGGCATCAAACGTCGGGGTGACGATGCCACTTTGCTCATCGTGACGAACTCATATCACGATGTCGTCAAGTTTACCCTGCCGGACGTGCCGGAAGGCAATCATTGGATCTGCCTGATAGACACCAACATCCCTGATCCTTCGGAGCATGGGCGGCACGAGATCGGCGAAGAATACGATGTGACGGGCCGGTCGCTGCTGCTCTTCGTCTTGAATCGAACCAGGCGCTCTGGCAAATCCACTCGGGCCGGCGTAGGCGCGATTTTGGACATTACCGAACGCCCCATGGAGCAATTGGCCTAAGGTTTTCCATCCCCAGTTTGGCCGTACGCTCGGATGTCGTCGGAGTGTGCGGCCAGGGCCTGCCATATCCAACCTTTCCAACTGTTGACAGGGTGGGTTCAATCCGTCATGTGCGCTTGCATCCCGAAGCGGTGCTCTCTGCAAGCGTCATAGTCCGCTGGGTGGCTGGGGACGGAAGGAACGAGGAATGCCGAAGGTCGGAATGGAGCCCATTCGACGTCAGCAGATCCGGAAGGCTGCGACGAACGTCATTGCCAAGCGCGGATTCGACCGTACCACGCTCGCGGAAGTGGCTAAGGCGGCGAAGATCAGCACGGGAACGGTCAACCATTACTACAAGAATAAAATGGCGTTGATGGTCGACAGTCTGATCTATGTCTCGGATTGGTTCCAGCAAGCCATCCAGACAGCGGTTGATCGGGAGAAGGACCCCGTCGACAAACTGCGTCAAGTTTTCCGCGTCGGTTTATTAGACCGAAAAGGCATGGGATACATGGGCTCCCGGATTTGGGGATGGGCGCTGGCGGAGGGCATGCATTCCAAGGAGTTGGCGGCGGTCATTATGGAACGGCGCCGGCTGTTTGAGGAACAGATCGCCAATATCCTTTATGAAATTGACCCCACTTGCAGATCCCGCCCCGAGGAAGTTCGCGAGCTGGTGGCTGAACTGGACGCCTATGTGAACGGGCTGGCGCTCCATAATGTCACGGGAGCTCAACATATAAACCCATCCTCCGTGGAGAACTCGCTGTTGCTGCTATCGCTCTCGCGGCTCCACGTGGATCATGCGACCCTGTCGGAGTTGGAGAAAAATGCCAACCCCGCGAGCGGTCAAACGACGCCGCAACGGCTTGCCGGTTGAAGCTGGACTTAATGGACTGGTACGAAAAGGCTCCCTCGATTAGCCTGAGCGTTGCGCTTACTTGATCTTCTGCCGGGGTGTTCGGATGCATGTCCTGATCGTTGGTGCGGCGGGGATGATCGGCCGAAAGCTGACGCAACGGCTGTCAGCGGTGCCTGGTCTCTCCGATCGGCCCGTGTCGGAATTGACCCTGGTGGACGTTGTCCAGCCTCCAGAGCCGACCGGTTTCCTCGGCAAGGTGAACGCTGTCACCGCAGATCTCGCCGAGCCCGCCGCTGCGAACGCTGTGCTCCAAGGTCGACCTGATCTGATTTTTCATCTCGCCGCCATCGTGTCCGGCGAGGCGGAAGCGGATTTCGACAAGGGCTATCGCGTCAATCTGGACGGGACGCGTGCTCTGTTCGAGGCCATCCGCACGGAGGGACTTCAGCAGCCCTACAAGCCGCGGCTAATCTTTACATCCTCCATCGCAGCCTTCGGCGCGCCGTTCCCCGACAGGATCGGCGATGATTTCCTGGCGGCGCCGCTCACCAGCTATGGTACGCAGAAGGTGATGGGAGAGCTGCTCGTCTCGGATTACTCTCGTCGCGGCTTCTTCGACGGAATTGGCATCCGACTGCCGACGATCTGCATCCGTCCGGGACTGCCGAACAAGGCGGCTTCGGGCTTCTTCTCGAATATTCTGCGTGAGCCATTGAGTGGCAAGGAAGCCGTCCTGCCGGTATCCACCGAAACGCGACACTGGTTCTCCAGCCCTCGTGCCGCTGTGGGCTTCCTCCTTCACGCGGCCGCTTTGGATCTCGAGTTGCTGGGCACCAGGCGGATTTTGAACCTGCCCGGTCTTTCAGCCACCGTCGGTGAGCAGATTGAGGCCCTGCGCCGCCTCGCGGGCGAAAGCGCGGTGAAGCTCATTCGCCATGAGCCGGACCCGGTCATCGAAAAAATCGTCGCGGGATGGCCTCGCGACTTTGAGCCTCGACGCGCGGCTGCGCTCGGGTTCAAGGCGGAAAGCTCGATGGACGAAATCATCCGCGCTCATATCGACGATGAGCTTGGTGGCCGGATCGGCGGATAGGATTGTGAGCATGCTCCGTTACGCCGCCAATATCAGTTTCCTATGGCCTGAGCTGCCGCTGCTTAACCGCATTGACGCTGCTTCGCGCGCGGGCTTCAAGGCGGTGGAGATGCACTGGCCTTATGACACTCCCGCGAGGGAATTCCGGGACAGATGTAATCGCCTCGGAATGAAAGTGCTCAGCCTCAACACCGCCCGCGGGGATGTCCAGGCGGGAGAGTTCGGCCTTGCGGCTCTGCCAGGGCGCGAGGCGGAATTCCAGAGCTCCTTCGATCAAGCCTTGGAATACTGCCTGGCCATTGGTGGTGCAGCGATCCATTGCATGGCAGGACGAACCGGAGGCCTGCCGCAGGAAGACGCCCGCCGGACACTGATCGAGAACCTCGAGGAGGCATCCTCCAAAGCTCTGCCCCATGGCGTGGCGCTGCTGGTCGAGCCGATCAATCAGCGCGATGTTCCCGGTTACTTTTATTCAACGGCGGCCGATGCCGCCTCGATCATGGAGGCGGTGGACCGTTCGAACATCAGGCTGATGTTCGACTGCTACCATCTCGCACTCGGCGGCGCGGATGTCGCCATCGAGCTGGAACGGTTTCTCCCGATCATCGGCCACGTCCAGATCGCCGCCGTGCCGACCCGGGCCGAACCGGACGACAGCGATCTGGATTATCGCGACATTCTGGTTTTGCTGGATCGCCTCGGCTATGCCGGGTGGGTCGGTTGCGAATACAAGCCCAGGACAACCACGGAACAGGGGCTGTCCTGGCTCCCCAACCTCGGCCTGCGGCTGTGAGATCAGGCAACCGAGACAGCTTCGCGAGCAGCAAGCCAGTTCCCTGAAAGCGTTAGATCGGCTTGCGAAAGCTGATGACCTGCTTCCAGCGTCTGATGCTCGACGGCGGCTCCCTTGCGGCGGAGGATATCTGCCAAAAGTGCTGCATTGTCCGCCGGCACGATGGGGTCCCGCTTGCCCGAGAGCATGAGGACGGATTTCCCCGTCAGTGCTGCGTCCGGCGCCACTTTGAACGGCGTCATCGCCCGGAGCAGGATGGCTCCGGCCAAGGCCTCCGGATGCAGAAGCAGCACCGCTGCCGCAATGTTGGCGCCGTTGGAGAAGCCCAGCGCCACCGGGGCTGCGAGGTGATGCAGCGCGCGCACCTCGCCGATGAACTCGGCAAGTTCGCCACTGCGGCGGACGATGTCCTCTTCATCGAAGACCCCCTCGGCCAGCCGCCTGAAGAAGCGCGGCATGCCATTCTCGAGAACCCGCCCCCGAGGCGAGATCAGGGCTCTCCCCGGCGCGACAAGCCTTCCGATGTCCACGAGGTCGTTCTCGTCGCCGCCCGTCCCGTGCAGCAGAAGCAGGGGTGGCCCCGCCTCGGGGTCCAGGGCGGGAATGTAGCGGTGCGTGAAGGAGAGGCTGTTTATAGTCATGGTTCATCACCTCTTTCTTAGTCGATCGGCGGAAGGACGCCCTCGATTTCACGACGGCGCGGCTCGAGGAACCGCGGCAACTTCAACGACTGACCAAGGGTCTCTGCGGGTTCATCCACCGCAAATCCCGGATCATTCGTGGCAATCTCGAAGAGAATGCCGCCGGGCTCCCGGAAATAGACCGACCGAAAGTAGTTGCGATCGAGTTGCTCAGTCGTGCGGATGCGGTGGTTCTCGATCAGCTTGCGCGTCATGGCTTCCTGCTCCGCGTCATTCTCGGCACGGAAGGCCACGTGATGAACTGATCCACCCCCGGTACTGCCGCCGAGAAAATTGCCGGCAATGTGCAGATCCACGAGATTACCGACGCCATCGCTGTCGTTGCCGAAGCGCTGAAAATGTCCCTCCTTGCCCAGCGCCTTCATGCCGAAGACGTCGGTGAGGATGCCGGCAGTACGCGCGCCGTCAGCGAGCAACAAGGTGACCCCGTGAAACCCGCGGATCGCATGCTCCGCCGGGACAGGCCCTCCCGACCACCCCTCGATGTCCTCCGCATCCTCGACGCCGACCAGCGCCAAAGGCATCCCGTCAGGATCCTTGAAGGTCAGGATCGTCTCGCCGAAGCGCTGTCCGATGCCGTCATGAGGAACGTGCTCCTGCACGAAGCGGTGGGTCCAGTATCCGATGGATGCCTTTGGCACCTTGAAGCTCGTGAGCGACGTCTGACCGATACCCACCCGTCCGGGGGCGACATGCTCCCAGGGGAAGAAAGTCAAGATCGTGCCGGGGCGGCCGGCCTCGTCGCCATAATACAGGTGATAGGTGCCGGGATCATCGAAATTGACAGTCTTTTTGACCAGCCGAAGACCGAGCACCCGCCTGTAGAAATCGGCATTCCGAGGGGCGGACCCGCTGATTGCCGTCACGTGATGAATACCACTGTTGGACATGATAGGCCTCCAAAGATGAAGCTTGCCCTTGTTCGAGATGGAATATACGCCGTTCCAGAAGTTTCGTAAGATGATGCAATCGAAACTCTTTGTTTCATGATGTGAGCTAATGAAGCGATCGCTGCCGGATTTTGACGCCTGGGCAATCTTTGCGACAGTTGCCTCTGCCGGTTCCTTCGCCCGTGCCGGAAAGGACCTGGGGCTGTCGAAAGCCTCGATCTCCAAGGGCGTCTCCCGACTGGAGCATCGGCTTAAGGTGCAACTTTTCTATCGCACCACCCGCCGGCTGAGCCTCACCGAGGCGGGACGCGACATGCTCCAGCGGGCCGAACAGATCCTCCTGTCCGGAGAGGCGGCGGAGTCCGCGGCCCTGGCCCATTCGCAGGTGCCAAGCGGGCGCGTCAGGATGGCCCTGCCGATGTCTTTTGGTCTGAAGGAGCTGTCTCCGCTTTTGCCACAGCTTCTCGCCCAATATCCCGAGCTCTCGCTGGACTTGCACCTGAGCGATGAGACCATTGATCTCCTGGATGGCGGTTTCGATCTGGCACTGCGGATCGGAGCCTTGGCCGACTCGACCTTGAGGACGAGGCGCATCTGCGAAATACGCCGCATGGTGGTCGGCTCGCCGGGATATTTTCAACGAGAAGGACGGCCCGAGGATCCAACCGCCCTCGCGGACCACTCCTGTCTCGATTACTCCTATCTTCCCGGCTCGGGCCGTTGGGACTTTCGCAACGCAGCGGGAGAAGAGGTCTCGGTCCGGCCGAAGGGACCGATCCGGGCCAATAATGCAGAGGCCTTGACCCCTGCATTGCTTGCCGGTCTGGGCGTTGCCGTCCAGCCGGAATTTGTAGTGTGGCGCGAGCTTGCGGAGGGCACGCTGGTGGAGGTGCTGTCGGACTGGTCGCTGCCGGTCATAGCGTTGAACATAGTCGCGCCTCCAGGGGCCTTGCGGCCACCCCGGGTTCAGGCGGTGATCGATTTTCTCGTCACAAAATTGGGATCTGCACCCTGGTCGATGGGAAGCCCTTCATGATTGAATGGCGTTCCCGGCATTTCTGCCTGAAGCGGCGGCTGATGGTCGTGCCAGATCCCACGGAACCAACCCTTCCGCGGAGCGTTGCCAAACAGGTTCCGCCGAGGAAGGAAATCACGATGCGTGGGCACCACCGGAAGATGTTTAAGGGGCCCGTCGGCGGGTTGCCGGATCGTCTTCGAAAGGCCCATTACGCAGTGGGTGACTCCAGGCGCATCGCAGGAGAACGTGGAGCCGGATGATGCAGCCGCCGATCTTTGATCCTTATTGCGGTCCCGCGCCTCTTCCGACAACCCTGTGGACCGCCTGGAATTTCGATCCCGTCCTCATTGCCGGGATCCTGGCGCTGGGCGTGGCTCTGTGGCACCGCGCCGACCCGGCGACAGCGGGCGGGCATCAACGCCGCGTTTTTAGCTTGGCGAGCTGTGTTGTGTTGTTTCTAGCCTTTGTCTCACCTCTTTGCGCTCTCGCTTCGGCACTTTTTTCAGCGCGCGTTTTCCACCACATCCTGCTTGTCTCCTGCGCAGCACCCCTGATTGCGCTGGCACTTCCGAGAAGCGGCCGGTGGGCTGGCAATGTCCCCTTGGGCTTTGCCTTCTTGGTTCATACGGCGCTCCTCTGGGTCTGGCACGCGCCAGGCCCCTACGCCTTTGCCCTGAGGACTTCAGGGAACTACTGGATCATGGAACTGACGTTGCTGGCGTCTGCAGTGTGGTTATGGCAGGGATTGCTGGCCTCTGATGCTACGGGCCGCAAGGCGGGCGGAGTCATAGCAGCCGCACTGGGATCCATTGTTCAGATGGGCATGCTGGGGGCTTTGCTGACCTTTGCTCGAACTCCCCTCTACGCTGCCCATCAGACCACCACTCAGGCCTTTGGCCTCATGCCGATCGAAGACCAGCAACTGGCGGGGGTCCTCATGTGGGTGCCGGCCGCACTACCCTATTTGATCCTCGCCTTGTGGCGCCTGGCTTCGCTCTTCCCCGAGGCCACGCCAACAACCTCTCTGAGGCATCCGCAGTCATGATTGCGATGCTGAAGTTTCTTCACATCGCAGGAATTTCCATCTGGGCGGCGGGCTTGATCAGCCTGCCGAGTCTTTACCTGCAGCGTGCCCAGGTCCAGGGCGACAGCGCGCTTTATAGGCTCCAGAACATTGTCCGCTATGCCTATGTGCGGATCCTCTCACCAGCCGCCTTCATCGCGATATCGAGCGGGATCGCACTGATCTTCCTCCGGGAAACCTTCGCGCCATGGTTCTCTCTGAAGTTGGTCTTCGTCGCGATGATGGCGCTGATCCATACTCTGACCGGCCTCGTCATCATTCGTCTGTTCAATGAAGGAGAGATCTACCCCGTCTGGCGCTTCATCACGGCCACGGTAGTGACGAGCCTTATCGTTCTTGCGGTTCTGGTCCTTGTCCTGAGCAAACCCACGATCGACGTGGACGTGCCGGAGGTCTTCCAGCCGGGAGGTTTGCGGCAATGGGTCCAGGACCTCAGTCCTTGGGCGATACCATGAGGCCCACTCCGTGGTCGAAGATCAATTTGCCGCCATGCCAGCCTGCGATCCCCGTGAGAATGGCCGCGAGCAGGGAGACGAGAAGGCCGTGGGGCAAGACAGGCACATCGGTCAGCCGCAAGCCCCAATTGGCGCCCATGACGGCGATCAATGTCACGGCGGCGATGCCGTGAGCCCAACTTGCGACACGCCCGCGGATGCCCGGGACCAGCAGCAATTCGGCGGTTCCGATGGAGCCCGCCGCGAGCCCGGTCACAAAAGCAAATCCGGACGACCACAGCCCCACACGAAGCCAGAAAGGGTCAGCCGTCCACCAGAAGAATACATCTACCCCCAATGTCCCGAAGACCAGGGCGATCGGAAAGTGAACGCTCATGGCATGAAGAGGATGGCCAGCGACCGCCACGGCCGAACTCGCATCCTGCGCATTCAGCTTGACGAGGCTTGGGTTGCCACTCGAGTCGACGTCTTCCATGCATCCCTTTCCTTTCTTCGGACAATCGTCGCAGGGCGTGCGCGGTTCCCCCGGGCAGTCGCTATTCTTGCTGCGGGGCTTTTGACCGGCTGCAGCGGAGACCTGTCCACTCTCGATCCCGCCGGGCCGTCGGCAAAAGCGATCGCCGATCTCTGGTGGGTCATGCTTGCCGGAGCCGGCGTCATTTTTGCGTCCGTGATGGCCCTTTTTCTCCTGACCCTCTGGCGCCCGCATCGAGCGCGTATTCTCTCGTCGCGGGGCTGGATCGTCGCCGGCGGACTCGTGATGCCTTTGCCGATCTTGGCAGTACTGCTTGCAGTGGCCCTCGTTCAGGGAGAAACCATGCTGCAGAGAACCGGTGACGACGGAGAAGTCCTGCGCATCGAAGCCCGAAGCCGCATGTGGGAATGGGAGTTCTTCTACCCGGAAACGGCGGGAGCATCGTCGGCGATGCCGCGTTCCACCCTCGGTATCCTCCACATTCCCGCAGGGCGCGTGATCGAGATTGTCGCCACCAGCGAAGATGTGATCCACAGTTTCTGGGTGCCGCGTCTCGGTGGCAAGATTGATGCGATCCCCGGCCACGCCGCCACCCTTCGCATTCTGGCCGACCGTCCCGGCCGCTACGGCGGCATCTGCGCCGAATATTGCGGGACGGGTCACGCCTCGATGAGCTTCGTTGTCGAAGCTCATGATCCATCCGCATTTGAACCGGCAATCCGACAGTTGGCATCACGGCCAGGAGGGGAGGGACCATGAATAACTCTCCTGAGACCCAGACCTCTGCGCTCCGGCTTCACCGTGCACTGGACGCGATTTGGGGTTCTGGATCGGGGCTTCAACGACTGTCCGCGGTAAATCACAACATCGTCGGCAAGCGCTTCATGCTGACGGCGTTGGTCTTCTTCGCCATTGGCGGCCTCCTGGCCATGCTGATCAGGACGCAGCTCGCCTCGAGCAGCAGCGCCTTCATGGATGCTGACCTCTATGCCCAGGTCTTCACCATGCATGGGGTGGTGATGATGTTCCTGTTCGCCATCCCGTTCTTCGAGGGACTGGCCATCTATCTTCTGCCGAAGCTCTTGGGCGCGCGGGATCTCGCCTTCCCCCGCCTCACCGCCTATGGCTACTGGTGTTACCTGTTCGGCGGCACGATGCTGATCGTGGCACTCCTCTGTGGAGCAGCGCCGCGGGGTGGCTGGTTCATGTACACGCCGCTGTCGTCGCTCCCGTTCTCCCCGGGCATCGATGCGGATGTCTGGCTGCTCGGCATCACCTTCGTGGAAATTTCCGCCATGAGCGCGGCCGTCGAGATCATGGTGACGGTTCTGAAGCTTCGTGCGCCGGGCATGTCTCTGGACAGGATGCCGATCTTCGCCTGGTACATGCTCGTCGTCGCCGCCATGATGCTGGTCGGCTTTCCGCCGCTCATCCTCGGATCCATTCTGCTGGAATCGGAACGGGCCTTTGGCCTTCCCTTCTTCGATCCTGAGCGCGGCGGTGACCCCCTGCTCTGGCAGCACCTATTCTGGCTCTTCGGCCACCCTGAGGTCTACATCATCTTCCTGCCGGCAGCGGGTGTGATCTCGACGATACTCCCCGTCTTCGCCGGCCGTCCTCTCGACGGCTATCGGATCATTGTCGCGGCGATCGTCGCGATGGCCTTTCTGTCTTTCGGGCTCTGGGTCCATCACATGTACACGGTTGGCATTCCGCACGTCGCTCTGTCGTTCTTTTCGGCGGCGAGCGCGCTCGTGGCCATCCCGACGGCGATACAGATCTTCGCGTGGATCGGCACCCTGGCTCATGGTCGTCCGCGCCTCAACGTGCCCATGCTCTATGTCTTCGGCTTCTTTTTCGTCTTCATCCTGGGTGGCCTGACGGGCGTCATGCTGGCGATGGTGCCGTTCGATGTGCAGGCCCACGATACGCAATTCGTGGTCGCCCATCTTCATTACGTCCTTGTCGGCGGCTTTCTCTTCCCCATGCTCGCCGGCGCCTATTATTGGATTCCCCACATCACCGGCAAACAGCCGGGGCAGCATTTGTCCAGCGTTGCATTCTGGATGATCTTCGTCGGCTTCAACGTCACGTTCTTCATCATGCACCTCACGGGGCTCCAGGGAATGCCGAGGCGTATTTACGCCTATGAAGCATTTCCGGTGTGGGAGGCGTTCAACTTCATCTCCTCCCTGGGCAGCTTCATCATGGCCATGGGATTTGCCCTCGTGGCCATCGACATAGCGCTGCAGGTGCTGTTCGGCCGAGCATTCCGGCGCAACCCCTGGGCCGCCGGCACCCTGGAATGGGCCATGCCGACCCCGCCGCCCCCATACAATTTTGCCTCCCTCCCAGCCATCACTGAGCGGGCTGATCGGCTTGAGCCGCAAACATTGGCTCTCTCGCTGGCCACTGGCCAAGGGTATCTGGGCTTCACTCGCAATGGTTGGATGGAGACCCTTGGCGTCAATATGGTGACGGGAGAGCCTGATCAGGTTGTCGTCCTGCCTCGACAGACCTTCCTGCCCCTTTGGACCGCGCTTGCAACAGGTGCCGTCTTCCTTGCGCTTCTCTTTAAAGTCTATTGGCTGGTCCCGATTGCGGGTCTGCTCACACTCGCTTCGTTCCTCTTGTGGACGCGGGATACCGGTTTGCGGGAGGATGCTGCGGCACTGCCCATCGGTCGCGGCCTGTCGGCACCTCATCACCAGGCTGCTGCAAACCCTCCCTCATTATGGGCTCTCATCTTCACCCTCGCGGCGGATGCCACGCTGTATACGTCCCTGGTGTTTGGGGCCTTCTTCCTCTGGATCTCCGCGCCCAATTGGCCTCCGCAAAACCTTGCTGACACCGGATATCTCGTCCCGGTGGTGGCGGCTTGCAGCCTGATCCTTGCAGCCATCGCGGGACGGCTTTCATTGCGCGGGGAAGCAATGCCCTGGCTTGTCATCGCGCCGGCAGCGCAGGGGATTGCGACTCTCGCCTTGGCTTGGCAGCTTACCGTCGTCCTGCCTGACCCCACGGTTCATGCGGCCGCTGCGGCCATATACGCTGTGACCGCCTATGCAGCGCTGCATGCCGCCCTGGGCCTCGTTTTCGCAGGCTACGCCTTGGTCCGGTGGAAAAACGGCTTCGTCTCTCAACAACGCAGCCTCGATCTCCGACTGGCCAGCCTCTGGCATGATTACACGGCCGTGGCCGGGGTCATCGCGCTGCTCTTCCCGACGGCGTTGCTTCACCTCGCGGGTGCAGGCTCATGACCCGGGGACCGGTATTCACGCTGATCCTTGCAAGCTTCATCCTGTGGAGCGTGGCCTTCTTGCTGCTATACGGCCTGCAAGCGACCGGTTGCCGAATGGGCTGGCACGACACTGTCATCCTCAACTCGGTGAGCCTTCTCAGGCTGATGATGGCTGGCCTCACCCTTGTGGTGCTGATGGTCCTGGCAGCCCTCCTTCGCCGCCTGCCGGGGGAAGCATCCGAGCCGTTCATGCGCGATGTGGCGACCTATCTGTCGATCGCGGCACTTGTTTCGGCAGCGTTCAGCTTCGCAGGAACGTTCTGGCTCACCTTGTGCTGATGAAACTCTCGATCGCAGCGCTCGAGGCTGTGAAGCCAATGTCGTCAGGCTTCGCGTAGACCCCACGCCGCGATGATGTCTTCAGCGGCCATGGTGATGTGATTGCCCAGACACTGCCGCGCGCCGGGGCCGTCATTGCTTTCAAGCAGCGAGACAAGCCGAAAGTGATCTTCGTGATAGCGGCTGGTGTTTTGGGCGCCCTGGAGAATGCCGAAATAGGGGCCGATCTGCAGCCACAGCATTTCCAGGCACGGCATCAGCCTGTCGGAGCCCGCTGCCTCATAGAGGCAAAAATGGAATCTTCGATTGGCCTCGAGCATGCCGTGAAAATCGCCCTTGGCTGCAGATGCGACTTCCTTCTCTAAGAACCGACGAAGCTTCATGAGGATCTTCGGCGTCGCATTCTCGGCGGCCCATTCCGCAGCCATTCCCTCTATGCCGACGCGGACCCGACACAGATCCCTGACCGTCTCCGGTGAAAACGACGGGACTTGGACTGTTCGGTTGGGGAGGGATTCGAAGGCCCTCAGAGCGACGAGCCGCCGGATGGCCTCCCGCACGGGCATGGGACTGGTATCGAGGCGCTCGGCAATCTCCCGGACGACGACGCGCTGACCCGGAATGAACTGTCCGGCCATGACCGCTCTCATCAGCGTCTCATAGACGCGATCATGGAGGAGGGCTGGTTCAAGGGGACGCATCTGCAGTCCAATCGTCTGCCTGGCTAAACTACTCATGTCCTCAACACACAACATATTCTTGATCAAAGATCAAATCTGGACGACGCTATAGGAACTCTTCAAATGGCTCTCACAGGGCGAAAGTTCCCTCCGATGTATTCACTCCCGAAGCAGGGGCATGGCTGGCCCTGGATCGAATCCAAGCTCAATGCTTTCCGCGAAGGTGATATCCGATGGCAGGAGGGGCGCCTGCCCTACTTCGTGTGGTGCACGGACGAAGCGATACTCGATATACAGTCGCGTGCCTACCACCTCTACCATGTGGAGAACGGCTTGGGGAGCAAGCGCGCCTTCCCGAGCCTCGACCGGATGGAGACCGACATCATTGGCATGTGCCTGTCGCTTTTGGGCGGGGGGCCAGGGTCGGACGGCACGCTGACCTCCGGTGGCACCGAAAGTAACTTTCTTGCCCTGAAGACCGCCCGCTCTTGGGCGCGGGTGCACCGACCTCATGTGACGCGCCCGAACATCGTGGCGCCCTCATCGATTCACGCCAGCGCGGTGAAAGCGGCTGAGTATCTGAACCTTGAGCTTCGAAAGATTCCCTTCGACGACGAGTTTCGGTCGGATGTCGCGGCGATGGCGGCCGCGATCGATGATCAGACCATCCTCCTGTTCGGATCGGCACCGCAATTCCCAACCGGCGTGTTCGATAGGATCGGCGAACTGGCCGCGCTGGCTCAGAAGATGGATCTTTGGCTCCATGTCGACGCGTGCGTCGGAGGCATGCTCTCACCCTTCGCGCGTCGCTTGGGCCATCACATTCCGGACTTTGAACTGAGCGTTCCAGGTGTGAGGTCCTTGTCGGCTGACCTTCACAAATACGGATATGCGGGGAAGGGGGCCTCCGTCTTGTTGCTTGCCGATGGAGCCGATCTCGAACATCAGCGGTTTTCCTACGAGTGGGGCAGCGGGACTTACACGACCGATACGTTCCTCGGAACCCGCCCCGGTGGCGCCGTCGCAGCGGCATGGGCGGTGATGCATTACTTGGGTGAGGCAGGTTATTTGGAGCGCGCCAAGATGGTGCTGGACACCGTGTCGGCATTGGCCTCGGGCATCGATGCCATCCCCGGTTTGCGACGCGTAAAGCCGCATGATCTGTGCATTCTTCTCTATGGCTCAGCCGAGCCTCGCCTCGACATCAACGTGGTGGCCGAGGAGATGGGCCAGAAAGGCTGGTATGTCGGGCGGACGAGGGAGCCCTTCGAGGGCATTCAGCTGGCCATAAACCCCGAACATCAACGGGTCATGCCCCAATATCTTTCGGATCTGGCCGCCTCTGTTGAGCAAGCGCGATCGACTCGCCGAACGGCAGAGTTCGACAAGTCCACCTACTAGGCGATTTGCGCTTGCGCAGACTCCCCCAGGTCGACCTGCAACAGATCGCCCTCGAGATCGAGGGACACCGTCTCTGGGACGACACTCGTCAATGCCAGAAACCAGGATCGACCATCCACGAGCGCCGAGGCGGAGGAGACGAACCCGATGCATGTGTCGTTGGCCCAAAGGGGTTCGCCGCCGGCCAGCCGTCCCGCGACGCTGCCTCGGAGCAGTCCATGATCGAGGGCGGGCCGAAACCGCCCCCGATCGAGTGACTTCACGCCGCTCTGAGTCGGTAAGATGGAGGCGACGAGCTCTCGCCCCAGCCGAGGGATCGCTTTGCGGATGCGATCGGCCTCCAGGGCCGACTCTCCGATCCACTGGACGTCTGCCGATGATGCAAGCAGCTGATCCGCAACATAATTCGCGTATTCGCTGGCCATGAGCAGTATAACGGCTCCAGTCCAGGGATGCCTCATGATCCGCACCTCGGCACCGCCGATCTCGTGCGTCGAAGATGTGCCTTCCGGCAAAGACGCTTTCGTCAGCACTTGGATGACTTCAACCGCCCGCGGGCCCTGCAAAGTGAGCGCAGCTAGACTTGAGTGATGCTCACGCACCGTAACGGCTTCTGTGGCCTCGGGCCTGAGCAGCAGGGCGTCGGCGGTTTCCCGGGTCGCTTCGCCGATGGCCACGTAGCGGTCCGCGGAAATCCGGTCCACCAGCATCATCGACTCCACGCCCATTGCGCGGGATTGGATAAGTCCCATGTCGCACTCGCCCGGTTGTAGGGTCAAGCCGCCAAAGATCCGGGTCACCAGGGCCTCGGCCGCTGCGCCTTCGATCATGTAGCGCGAGCACGACGTTGTATCCGAAAGCCCCGCGCCTTCTGCCAACGTCTTCATTTCGGCAGCCAGATCTCTGACGGAGACGGGTCGCTCCCAGCCCATGACGGCCCGGTGAACGGCGCCCGCCGCGTGAAGCCGGCAATGGAAGGGAGATCGCCGGAGGTTCCGGCCGCTCTCGAATTCCTTTTGAACCCGGCCGATACTGTAGAGATTGCCAGGGGCCTCGCTCACCCGTTCCCGGAGCCAGGACGGCCGGGAGTGGAATGGTGCAAAACGCGTGGGAGAAAACGGCGATAGGTCGGTGGGGTTGGGGATCCCCAAGATCATTTGCGCCAGCGCAAGAGATGAGCCCGCCGCATTGTTCACGCCGGCGGAGTTCATTCCCGCGAGCACGTAGAAGCCCGGAACCTCGGCTACGGGCCCCGCAATGAATCGCCCGTCTGGCGTGAAGCTCTCCGGGCCGTTGAGGAGCATTTTGACCTCGGCGCTTTCGAGAGCCGGGATCCGCTTGATGGCCTCCACCATATAGGGCTCGAATTGATCCCAATCTTCGGGCAGCAGGCCGAAAGCGAAGTCCTTCGGCAGCGCCTCGATGGCGATTGGCTTGGCGAGGGTCTCAAAGCATCCCAGCAGCAAGCCGTCGCCGTCTTCGCGGCCGTAGATCAAGCCGTCGGAATCTCTGAAGCTTGGCATGTCCCGGAAGACACCAGGAAACGGCTTGGTGAGAATATAGAAGTGCTCATTGGCATAGATCGGGAGCCTGACGCCGACCATCTCGGCGATTTGCGGCGCCCATAGGCCCGCGCAATTGATCACCCTTGTGGTTTGAACCGTGCCGCGCGCGGTTTCGACAGCGCAGACGGCGCCACCGCTTCGATGAATGGACGTCACCGGCGCATTCTCCACCACGACGGCCCCGCGTGATCGTGCAGATTTGCTGAGGGCGGCAATGAAGTCGGTGGCATTGACCCGGCCGACGGTCGGCGTCCACAGCCCTCCGATGAGGTCGTCGACATTGAGGATCGGCAGCCGGTTCTTGATCTCCTCCGGTCCGATCCAGGTGCTCTCGACACCCCGTGCACGGGCCACCGCTTGAGTATGCTTCAACGCCCGCACGCGATCGTCATTGGTGGCCATCTGCACGCGCCCCGTGCGGCGCCAGCCAACCTCCTGCCCGGTCTCCGCGGTCAAACGACCGAACAGCTCCATGTTGTAGGAATAGAAGTCCAGAAACGCCCGCGTAGAGACATCGATCAACGCGATGTTGGCAGCCGAGTGCCACGTCGTTCCCGAGCCCAACTGATCGCGCTCGATGAGCAGGACGTCTCGGAGCCCGCATTCGACGAGGGCATGGAGCATCGCGGCACCCACCACGCCGCCGCCGATCACCACGGCGTCGGCCTTCTCTGGCAATGTCTCGCTGGTCATGGACGCACTCCTAGCTGGTTGACTTCGAGAGGGCTCGTCTATCGCGCGCTTCGATCATCTGGAACACGACGACCAGGAGCACCGAGATGACATTCAGCATGCTCGCGACGGCGGCGATGGTCGGATCCACCTGATCTCGGAGATTGGTGAACATCACGCGCGTAAGGGTGGACTGTGATCCGCCACTGATGAACAGCGCGATGATGACCTCGTCGAACGAGGTGAGGAAGGCGAGAAGGGCCCCGCTGATGATGGAGAACCGCAATTGCGGAAGGACGATCAGGATGAATGAGCGGGCGGGGTTGGAGCCTAAGCTTTCAGCCACACGGACTTGATTGAGGTCGAAACTCTGCAGGCGTGAGAAAACCACCACCACGACGAAGGGGATGGCCATCATGGTGTGCGCCAAGACCAGGCCGGTCATTGTATTGACCAGCCCGATGCGGGCGTAGACATAGAAGATGCCGATGGCGATCAGGATCACCGGCACCGTGAGTGGCATCGTCAGCGCAGCGAGCAATAAAGGCGATAATCCGCGACCGAGGAGGCGCAGGCCGTAGGCTGCCAATGTTCCGAGAATGGTCGCGAAGAGCGCGGTGAAGATTGCGGCGGTCAAAGAGATCGCGGTGGCGTCCAACCAGGTGCCGGAATGGAAGTAGGTCGAGTACCATCTCAGAGACCATTCGCGTGGGGGAAACTCGAGAAAGTCTGAGCCCGAAAACGACATCGGCACGACGATCATGCTCGGAACGATGAGCAGCAGCATGATGATGCCGCCGAGGATATAGAGCGGAATGCGCTGTCGGGGGCGGACGTGATCCTCGTACATCGGGTTAAGGCCTCCTTCCCCGCCCAAGCATCCAGGCGATGGCGAGGACTGTCGTCGTCATCACTACGAGAATGAGCCCCAGGGCCCCTGCTGGCCCCCATCCGGCATTGAAGGTGACGCTGCGCTCGATCACCATGGAGATCATCTGCACACGTCCGCCGCCGAGCAGGGCCGGTGTAATGTAGAAGCCGAGGCACAGGACGAAGACGAAGCAAAGGCCCCCGAAAAGACCGGGGAGCGTCAGGGGGAAATAGACCTTCCAGAAGACCCGCATCGGTGTCGCACCGAGACTGGCCCCAGCACGAATATAGGCCCGATCGATCGAGCTCATGGTGGCGTAGAGCGGAAGGATCAGGAAGGGCAGCATGATGTGGGTCATGCCGATGACGGTGCCGACCTCGTTATGCATGAGTCTGAGCGGCTGGTCGATCAAGCCGGAATCCTGGAGTGCCTCGTTCAGGATCCCCCGCCTCGCCAGGAGAACCATCCAGGCATAGGTTCGCACGAGGATCGACGTCCAGAACGGAAGGATCACCGCCAGCAGGCAGACTGCAGCGATCCTTGGCGGCAACATCGCCAGCATATAGGCGAGGGGGTAGCCGAGCAGGGCGCACAGCAGGGTGACGATCAGGCTGATGCGGAATGTGGCCGCGAAAATCTTCAGCGTGGCCGGTTGCTCGGCAAGGAGAATGTAGTTCTCAGCAGACACTTGACCCGCGGTATCGGTGATCGACAGCCAGGTCAGCCATCCGAAAGGCAGGATCAGCAACAAAGCTACGGGCGCCAGCGCCGGCAGGACCAGCAGCAGGAAGCGCCAGCGTTCCCGGCTGGTGACCCTTCGCAGCTGGTCCGGCGTCGGGCGATCGCGATCGAGCGTAGCCGTACTCATGACCGCCTCGGAACGAGAAGCGTGTCTCGGAATTCCAGCCCGAAAGTGACGCGATCCCCCACTTCGGGAAGTTGGCTGCGTAAGCTCGAGCGGTTCTGGATCCGGTACGAGAACTCCTGATGATTGGCCAGGGAGACCAGAAACAGGACACTCTCGCCCTGAAAGACCCTGTCGCGGACCATTCCGCTGAGGATGTTGAGAGTGTCTCCCGCAACGTCCTCGTCCGATCGGAGGTCAAGCCTCTCCGGTCGCAGGACCAGGGCATATTTGCCGTTCGCTTCGACCGGTTTCGGCAACCGCAGCATCGTGTCTCCGATCGTCGCACGGTCTCCCTCGGCCTGGACCTCGATGAGCGAGGTCTCGCCGATGAAACTGGCGACGAACTCCGAAGCCGGCGCGTCGTAGATCTCTTCCGGCGACGCATATTGCTCGAGGCGTCCACTGTTGAGAACAGCGACGCGATCCGACATGGTGAGCGCCTCCCTCTGGTCATGTGTGACGTAGACGATGGTCATGCCCAGCCGGCGATGCAGATGCCTGATCTCGATCTGCATCTTCTCCCGCAGGTTCTGGTCGAGGGCTGAAAGAGGTTCATCCATCAGCAGAATCGGCGGTTCGTAGACGATGGCACGAGCCAGCGCGACCCGCTGCTGCTGTCCGCCGGACAATTGGCTGGTTGTACGCGAGCCGTAATCGGCGAGGTCGACCAGCGCGAGAGCAGCCTCCGCCCGCTTTCGGGCTTCCTCGGGTGGCACCTTGCGGGCGGCCAAAGGGAAGATGACGTTTGCCAGAACGGTCATGTGGGGAAACAGGGCGTAGTTCTGGAAGACCATGCCGATGCCGCGCAGATGGGGAGGCAGCAGCAGGACTTGGCGGTCCCCGAACCGTAGGCTTCCGACATCCGGCCGAACGAAACCCGCCATGACCATCAGCAATGTCGTCTTGCCCGAACCCGAAGGCCCGAGCAGGGTCACAAACTCCCCGGCGCCGACGTGAAGCGAGATGTCGTCGAGCGCTGCGACGTGACCATAACGTTTACTCACCCCGTCCACTTCAATCGGCAGAGGCATAGGTCGGGCAGAATCCATGTGCATACGACCCGCATTGATTGGGGTAGTAGGAAGGAACCGGGGAGCGACCGTTCGGCAGCTCCCCCGCAATCGAATGGAAGCCTATTCCTGGATGAATGCGTCCCACATGGGCTGGATCTTTGGCAGGTTCTTGCCCCACCATTCATCGTCCAGCGTTACCTGCAGCTTGTAGTTCTCGGGTGATGAATTGGTCGCGGCGGCAAGTTCCGGCGTAATCTTGCCTGTGTCGAAGGCCTTGCTGTTGACGGGGCCGTACTCGATCAATGCCGGCAAATTCGCCTGCAGATCCGCTGAGAGGATCAGATTGATGACCTTCATCGCCAGGTCTTTGTTCTTGGAGCCTTTTGGAACGACCAGGCAGTCCACGCCCAGCAAGCCTTCGTTGAAAGTCAGCGCAGCCTTCGCACCGGCCTTTATGACGGTCGACGCCCTGCCGTTCCAGATCGACTCCATGTCGACCTCGCCATCATTCAGGAGTTGCGCGGACTGGCCCCCATTGGTCCACCAAACCGTGATGTGCGGCTTGATTTCACGCAGCTTCTTGAAAGCGCGCTCGACGTCCAGAGGATACAGGTCGGCAGGCTTGACCCCATCGGCCATGAGCGCGATTTCGAGATTCGCATAGGGGCTGTTCTGAAGCGCACGATTTCCGGGAAACTTCTCGACATTCCAGAAATCGGCCCAGGACTTCGGCGGATTGTCGCCATACTTTTCAGTGTTCCAGGCGAGCACGGTGGAGTAGTAGCTCGGGCCGGCCACCCAGCTCGGCTTCACGAGCTTCTGGTCGACGCCGGACGCATCGATGACTTTGTAATCGAGAGGTTCCCAAAGGTTTTGGTCGGCGCCGAGCTGACAATCCTGAGCCCCGAGATCCGCGACATCGATCGCCACCGCGCCGGCATCCACCTGGACCTTCACCTCGTTCAGGGAGCTGACGGTAACCTCCTTGACCTCGATGCCCATTTGCTTGGAGATCGGCTGAAGCTCGGCCTCTGAAAGTGCCTTCGCCCAAGCGCCTCCATAGGTGGCGACTGTAACCGAGTCTGCCGCCCGAACCGGTCCGACGGCTACGAGCGCGCTGAATGCGATCGTCGCCACGGAAGCAATTAATCTGACCCTCATCCCACTTCTCCCTCGTCTGTTGCATTCTTTGCCGCGAGTTGTAAGAAATGCTATTTCGGATTTGATCAAAGATCAAGTGAACGAGGGGCCTTCCGGCGGGTTTGCTTCGCGATTGATGGGCTCGATTTGGAGACCGAGATGCTTGTTGGATATGTCAGTGACGAGCGCTTCTCCGCCCTGGCGGACGTATTGGTGGAGATTCAGGACGGCAGTGAGCAGGTCCTGGTCCGCTCAGGAGTGACGGGGGCGATCCATGCCGATCTTGCTCCTGGACAATACCGCATCTGGTTGGCGAAGCCCGGCTTTGGCTCCAAGCATGTCGATCTCTCTCTTCCATCAGCCGAACCGCACCAGTTCAGGCTGCTTTCCGACGCCGTCCTTGGCTATGTTTGGCCGAAATGGGTTCGGGTGGGCGAAACCGCCGAATTTCGGGTTCATTGCGCCGAGCCATATGAGCTCGAGCTCTGGCGATATGGCTATGCGAAGACGCTCATCCGCAAGATCGGCGCCTTTGACGAATTCGGACCGCGAGCCTGCATCCAGCTGCTTCCCGACGGAGACTTTACGCAGACCGGGGTGGCCTGGAACAAAGTTGGATATGGAAACCCGGTCTACAAGCAACTCATCGAGGCACCCGAACAGAGCGGGCTGTATTACTTCCATGTACGGACGAAGTCGGGCCGGACCTTCGCATTCCCCTGGATCGTCGCACCGAAGGGTCCCGCTGCGAAGATCGCCATCCTGGCATCCAATATTCGTTGGAACGCGTATAATGGATTTGGTGGGCGCAACAACTACGTCAACCCGATTAGCCTTCCGGAGAAGCCGACGGTCAACGCCCGGCAGGACCTCGATCGCTACAGGATTGCGGACCATATCGACTATCTCTCGGATCACTACGATCCTCTGAGTTTCGATCGGCCGGAATGGATCAATGATGTCCCCCTCGACGCCAAGGTCACCGACATCATTGATGGCCGCTATGCCTCCGGAGCGGCGCCCGCGGAATGGCGGGTTCTCGGTTGGCTGGAGCGCGAGAATTTTCAGTATGATTTCTATGCTGAGACGCAGTTCCACGAGGGCGATCTAGAGCTTTCCGACTACCAGATTCTGATCATCAGCACGCATCCGGAGTATTGGACGCGTCAAATGTACTTCAAGCTGAAGGACTGGGTGCACAGCAGCGGCGGAAAGCTTCTTTATCTGGGCGGCAACGGCATCAATTGCGAAGTCGAGATGATGGGCGACAGGATGGTTTGCCAGAATGGCAACGAACGGGAGAGGGTGAAAGCGGGGGTGACCGACAGCCGGTTTCACGGCCGCGTCGAGAGCGAGGCCAATCTTCTGGGCGTGGTCTACACGCCGGCCGGCGTCATGACAGCAGCTCCCTACGAAGTGGTCGATCCCGACCATTGGGTCTTCGAGGGGACAGGCCTCAAAAAGGGAAGCGTCTTCGGACGGCATACGCTGAACAGCCGCTGTCCCGGCGGGGCGTCCGGTCATGAGACGGATAAGCTCTCGCCTTCGTCGCCGAAGGGAGTCCATGTCGTGGCGAAAGGCATGAACCCAGAGGACGGCGGCGCTCAGATGTGTCTGTACGAGACCGACTCCGGGGGAGCCGTCTTCTCGGCAGCGTCGATCACGTTCGGGGCAGCTTTGCTGGTGGACACCCACGCGAGCAGGATCACCTCAAACGTATTGAAGAGATTTTTGGAGACGTAGATCCAGGGACGCTCGTAGGAGGTGTCTCGGAATGTGCGTCGATACCGCTATGCGTCAAGACTGTTCTCAAGGGGAGCAAGCATATGTCTTTGGCCTTTCCGGCCCAGGCGCAAGTCGTCGTCATCGGCGGCGGTGTCGTGGGATCGAGTATTGCCTACCATCTGACCAAGCTCGGTTGCCGTGATGTGGTGCTCCTGGAACGGTCGAAACTTGGGAGCGGGACCACATGGCATGCCGCGGGCAATATGGAGACATACCGCGCCGATCCGCTGATCAGCGAAATGATTGCCTACTCCGTGGACCTCTACCCCAAGCTGGAGCAGGAGACGGGTCAGGCGCTGGGCTGGCGACGGACGGGGCGCGTCTTCTTCACCAAGGATCCGCGGAGGATGGACGTCTTTCGAGGCCTCCCCGCCCTTGGCCGCGTGCGCGGCATCGAAATGGAGCCCCTGACGCCGAAGGAGATCGCAGAAAAGCTACCCGTGATCAGCCCCGACGGCCTTGTCGGTGGGTTGTGGGTGCCGAGCGACGGTCGGATCAATCCGACGGACCTGGCGACAGCGATGGGGCGCGGCGCCCGAAACGGCGGTGCTCGATTGCTGGAGGATACAGCCGCCACTGACTTCGTGGTCAGGAACGGACGCGTTTGCGGCGTCGTGACCACCCAGGGGGTCATCTCCTGCGAGACGGCGGTCATCGCAAGTGGAATGTGGTCTCAGTCTCTTGGAGCCTTGGCCGGGGTCAACATCCCATTGCACGCAGTCCAGCATCACTATCTGCTGACCAAGCCTCTCGACGTGATCACGCGCGATATGCCGATGTTCCTGTCCTACGACGAGATGTTCTATGGCCGCGAGGATGTCGGAGGACTGCTTCTGGGCTTCTTCGACGCCAACGCCATTCCCGTTTCTCCCGCTGAATTGCCTTCGGATTTCTCCTTCGGGCTGTTCGATCCCAATTGGGAGCAGATCGAGCCGAACATGGCTGCCGCGCTGGAGCGGTTCCCCGTCATGCACCATGCGGAGATCCGCAGTGTGATCAATGGTCCCGAGAGCTTCACGCCGGATATGCAGATGGTATTGGGGGAGGCGCCGACAGTGGGCGGCCTGTTCGTGGCAGCGGGCATGAACTCCTCGGGCATCGCCCTGTCGGGAGCGGTCGGACGCCTGACGGCGGAATGGATCATCGATGGCTATCCGAGCCTGGATGTGACGAAGCTCGATATTCGACGGTTCGGAGAAAGCCAGGGAGCGACCTCGTACCTGCGCGACCGGGCAAGCGAAATCGTCACGCATATGTGCAAATTCCCGACGCCAGACCTGGATTGTATCGGGACGCGAAGCATTCGCCTGTCGCCCCTGCACTCTGTCCTGGACCAGAGGGGTGCATGCTTCGTTGCTGTACAGAGTTGGGAGCGTCCGATCTGGTTCGCAGTGTCGGGAAAGACGCCCGCAGAGGCCGTTGCCGAAGAAGTTGCAGCGGCCGAGACCGCCATTTTGGTTTTTGATCGATCGAGCGACGTTGTTCTGCGGTTGGAGGGTCAAGGCGCAGACGCGCTTGTCGCCCGCCTTACGGCGGCGGCCATTGGCAAGGGGGCAACGCTTTCACCGATGCTGAATGAGCTCGGCGGACTTGAATGTTTGCCGATCATATGGCGCCAGGGGAACGCTTACGTCGTCATGGCGGAAGCCGAGCAGACCACACGGCTCAAGGCGTGGATCG
The DNA here is from genome assembly GCF_007474605.1 of Rhodoligotrophos appendicifer. Taxonomy (NCBI): domain Bacteria; kingdom Pseudomonadati; phylum Pseudomonadota; class Alphaproteobacteria; order Hyphomicrobiales; family Rhodoligotrophaceae; genus Rhodoligotrophos; species Rhodoligotrophos appendicifer. The sequence goes on from NZ_VHKL01000001.1 coordinate 861,414, forward strand.
CAAGGCATCGTGACGATGTCGCGGTCGCCGACGTCACGTCCGGCGTGGCGTGCCTGCATCTCGTCGGTCCCTGCACCGCCGACCTTCTCGCGGGTCTTGCAGGCCGCGAGATCGGGCCAGGCGAGGTGGTAGAGAGCACGATTGGCTACGCGCCGGTGACCATGGTCAGGGCTGCGGCTGTCCAGGGTGTATTTCTATTGACCCCGACGGAGTTTGCCGTCGGTCTTCATCGAACCGTCTCCGAAAGCGGCGCGGCTCTCGGACTTCGCCATGCTGGGAGCATGGCCAATGACATGCTGTCGACCAAAGCGGGCGTCCTTCGATTTGGCATCGACGTGACCCCGCTGACGCCGATCTCGGGAACGGCCCTGCAGGATCTCTTGGCCGCGGCCGACGATGCTCGACTGATCGGGCGTGAGGCGTTGCTTTCGGGCAGCCCGCTCACACGAAGGGTCCGCACGTACCGTGTGCCAGCCGCCGATGGTGCCTCCTGCATCAACGCGCCGGTTCTGAGGAAGGGAGCAAGCGTCGGTCACGTGACCAGTGCAACAGAGCGCGACGACAAGGGGGATCGGCTGATCGTGGCGGTCTTGGAGGACCCGATGGACGATGTCGATCTCCAGGTCCTGATCAACGGTCACGCCTGTCCGGCAGTCCCCGTCTCATAGTCGGATCGTAGCATCGGCAAGATGCTGGTGGTGATTGCTGTCCAAGCAGCTTTGAAGGAAGTCGAGCAGCGGGCGGTTGAACACGTCCGGCGCCTCGATCATCGCCATATGGCGCAGGCCGGGCAGGATGATCGGCTGCGGTGCTGAAATGGCCGATGCAATGGCCTTGCTCATCTCCGGTGAATTGCCGAGATCCTCTTCCGCCGTCATGATGTCAACGGCGGAGCAATTCCAGGCCACTGCGGCGGAGTAAAAGCAGGCCACTTGCGTGAGGGTGCGCCGAAGCAGAGAAGGGTCCCG